>JAMDEO010000005.1 GCA_023483915.1 Actinomycetota bacterium | reverse complement strand
CCCTCCTTACAACTCGTTTCAAAATGAAGCCGCGGCCGCCGAGTGCGCACTGGGCGGCACGATACGTCGTCCTCGGTCGCGCAGAGGAAAGAGGGCCGGAGTCACCGATAGCCACGTTTCAAGGGGCTACGGCAATGCGGAACCGTTACTTCCCTTCGCTGGCATTACCCAGATCAGGTTCGCAGGGTCTGTGGCTAGGCCACACTCTCAGCTATACGCTCCCCTAGCAAGGTAATCTGAACTGTTAGATATTAACACGAACTCTTGCTGTAGCGCTCCCTGTCGGCGCCCTTGACGGTCTGCAAGTCGCATGCCACCGGGCAGTTCAAGCCGCTCTTGGTCCCGAAGACCTCCTTCGCGCGGCCGGTCGCGCCCTCGACTGCCAGCGACTCCTCGTCCACAGCGCCGGTCTCAAATGGACAGTCGATGTCGTAGGTCATCGCGGCCCGCTGCCTTAGAAGTCCCCATCTTGTCCAGACGTGGTTCTGCGCCCTTCCCATGATGAGTGCCGCGGTGACCGGATCAGACTTTTTCAGCAGGTTGAACCGGTTCTCCTTGTAGGCGTACTCGGTGACCGGCAGGCTCGGCTCTTTCATGTCGATTTGTAGCGGGTTCTTGCCGTCAGAGGCGAGACGCGGGTCGAAGCGCCAGAGGAACCACGATCCCGTCTCCACTGCGAGTTTCTGCTGGTCATAGCCCTTGATCATGTCGAAGCCCATGTTGATGCAGTGGCTATAGGCGATGATGAGGCTGGGCCCATCGTACGACTCGGCTTCCGCGAAGGCCCTCACCGTCTGGGCGTCGTTGTAGCCCATGGCCACCTGAGCCACATAGATATTCCCGTAAGTGGTGGCCATCGTCCCGAGGTCTTTCTTGCCCGTGAGCTTGCCGCCTGCTGCAAAGAGAGCGACGGCACCCATCGGAGTTGCTTTTGAGCACTGGCCGCCGGTATTTGAGTAGACCTGGGTATTGAGCACCAGGAGGTTGATGTTCCGATTCTGGGCGAGAACGTGGTCGAGACCACCGTAACCGATGTCGTATGCCCAGCCATCGCCCCCTATGCCCCAGACACTCTTCTTGACAAGAAAATCCGCGGCAACCAGCATCTGGTCGAACTTGCGGTCTGAATCTGGATTCGCCTCTTGGGCCGCTTTGATCTTGGCCTTCAGTTCGGCCACCCGAGCGCGCTGGGCGGCGATCTCCGACTCGTCGGTCTGCCGGGAAGCGAGCAAGGCCCTTACCAGATCGGTCCCTGCGATGTCGCGAAAAGTCTCCAGCATCGCCCGAGCGAGATCGGTCTGCCGGTCGACCGAGAGGCGGAGCCCGTAGCTGAACTCGGCTGTGTCCTCGAACAGTGAGTTGTTCCACGTGGGGCCCCGGCCGTCGGCATTCTTGGCGTAGGGAGTTGTCGGCAGGTTCCCGCCATAGATGCTGGAGCAGCCTGTCGCGTTACCGATCAGCAGACGATCACCGAATAGCTGCGTGAGCAGCTTGACATACGGGGTTTCTCCACAGCCTGCGCAGGCACCGCAGTACTCGAATAGAGGCTCCAGAAGCTGGCTGCCCTTGACTGTATTCACCCGAACTTGAGTACGATCGACCCACGGGATACCCTCGAAGAACTCGAAGTTCTGGCGTTGTACCTCGCGCAGCGGGGGCTGGAACGCCATGTTGATGGCCTTACGGTCAGGATTCGTCTTGTCCTTGCCCGGGCAGATGTGCACGCACTGACCGCAACCCGTGCAATCCTCAGGGGCCACTTGGACCGTCCACTTGAGACCGGCATATTCCCGCCCCCTGGCATCCACCGACTTGAAGCTCGCCGGCGCGCCCTCAAGTAGGTCTCCATCGTAGATCTTGGTGCGGATGGTGGCATGAGGGCAGTGGAACGAACACTTGCCGCACTGAATGCAGATTTCCGGCTCCCATATCGGGATCTCGAGAGCGATGTTCCGCTTCTCCCATTGGGTGGTGTCGGTAGGCCAAACGCCGTCGGCCGGCATCTGGCTCACGCGCAGGTCCTGGCCGCGTCCCGCCATGATGGTGGCCGTGACCGTGCGCACGAAATCGGGGGCCTCCGGCGAGCATACCGGGGGTTTGACGATGCCGCTCGTCGGCACGTCCGTCACCTGGACGGGATGAAGCGCCACTATAGCCGAGTCCACCGCGGCGTAGTTCATCTGTAGTACCCGCGGCCCCCTCTTGCCGTAGGTCTTGTCGATGGCGCGCTTGATGGCTGCGATGGCATCGTCCTGAGGCAGGATCCCGGCAAGATAGAAGAAGCAGGTCTGCATAATGGTGTTGATACGGCCGCCCATGCCGTTTTGCTTGGCCACCTCGTAGGCATTGATGGCGTAGACCTTCAGTTTGAGGTCGATGATGCGCTGCTGCACATCCTCTGGGATCCTGTTCCAAACCTCTTCGACAGGATAAGGGGCATTGATCAGGAAGGTGGCCCCCGGAACTGCGGCGGAAAGCATGTCGTACCGCTCCAGGAACGACCAAACGTGGCAGGCAATGAAATTGGCCTTGTTGACCAAGTAGGAAGACCGGATAGGTTGAGGCCCAAACCGGAGATGGCTGACCGTCATGACCCCCGCCTTCTTGGCGTCATAGACGAAGTAGCCCTGGGCGTAGTTGGTTGTGTCCTCCCCGATGATCTTGATGGAGTTCTTGTTGGCCCCGACCGTGCCGTCACTGCCCAGCCCGTAGAAGAGAGCGCGGACAACATCGTCGGGTTCCGTGCTGAAGCCCTCGTCGAAGTCGAGGCTCATGTGGGTCACGTCGTCGTTGATCCCGATGGTGAAGTGCTTCTTCGGCTTCTCTTTGGCAAGCTCATCGAAGACGGCTTTGACCATTGCGGGCGTGAATTCCTTGCTGGATAGTCCATAGCGGCCGCCGATAACCTTGGCCCCCCTGTCGGATTCGGCAAGGGCGTCGACCACGTCGAGATAAAGAGGCTCGCCGGCTGCTCCCGGCTCCTTGGTGCGGTCGAGCACTGCAATGCGCTTGGCCGTCGCAGGGAGAGCCGCCAAGAAGTGCTCGATGCTGAAGGGCCGGTATAGCCGCACCTTGACCACGCCGACCCTCTCGCCACGGGCGGCAAGGTATTCGACCGTCTCATGCGTGGCCTCGCCCCCTGACCCCATGAGCACAATGACCCGGTCGGCGTCAGCCGCCCCCACGTAGTCGAACAAGTGATAGCTGCGTCCGGTAAGCTCGCCGAATTGGTCCATGTATCCCTGGACTATTCCGGGGCAAGCAAGGTAGTAAGGGTTGACCGACTCCCGACCCTGGAAATACACATCCGGGTTCTGGCTGGTTCCCCGGATGGTTGGCCGATCCGGGCTCATGCTTCTGAGTTGATGCGCTACGACCAACTCGTCATCGATCATCTCCCTGATAGCTTCATCGCTTGTGAGGCTGATCTTCTGTACTTCATGCGAGGTACGAAAGCCGTCGAAGAAGTGTATGAACGGCACCCGCGCCTTGAGAGTTGCGGCGCTGCCAATGAGGCCCAAGTCATGAGCTTCCTGCACCGAGTTTGAGGCCAGAAGCGCGAAACCGGTCTGCCGCACGGCCATGACGTCTTGGTGGTCCCCGTAGATGCTCAAGGCCTGGCTGGCCAGGGAGCGAGCCGTGACGTGCCAGCATGTAGGCGTGAGTTCTCCAGCGATCTTGTACATATTGGGGATCATCAGCATCAGGCCCTGGCTGGCGGTGAAGGTCGTGCTGAGAGACCCCGCCTGCAGCGAGCCGTGCACGGCGGCTGCAGCCCCGGCTTCGGATTGCATTTCCGCGATGTTGGGGACGACCCCCCAGAGGTTCTTCTGCCCCGCCGAACTCCAGGCATCGCAATGTTCCGCCATCGGACTGGAGGGGGTAATGGGGTAGATGGCGATCACTCCGTTAACCTTGTAGGCGACGTGGGCGACGGCTTCATTGCCGTCCATCATTGCGGTGCTCTCAGCCATCCGAAACCCTTTCTAGATGGATCATCACGACGCCCCTCAGCCCGGAGGCTTCGGTGGAAACCCGCATGCCAGAAAAAGCGAGAGCGGAACGACACCGGGGAAAAGCAAGGCATCGCTTCCCCCGGGACGATCCGCGAGAAGGCTGCTGAATAATGACGTTGCGCCCCAAAACGCGATGAGCACGCGCGAGAGCCGGACCGCCCAGAGGGCACCCGGAGGGCGAATAGCAGCGCCCTATTTGTGCGACCGAGGACGAACTATCGCACCGCTCAGTGCGTCTTGGTGGCCGTGACTTCGTTTTTCAGCAGCCTCCCTAGCTCATACCATTATAACTACTTGAGCGGGTCGGCACGAGTCACTTTGCGGAATCGGGTTCCGTAGAGTGGCAAAGGGGCCGAGAGGTGGACCGCGGCAACTCAGGAGAACGCGCCGGCTGCGCGTAAGGTGCTACGCGGGTGGACGGATGGGCTTCGTCCTCCCTCCCTCGAGACTGACCCGGGGAAGCACCTTCTTGAGTGCCCGCGGCAGATACCAGCTGATCTTGCCCAGGATGGCCATAGTGGCAGGCACAAGGATCGAACGTATCAGGGTCGCATCCAGCAGGACTGCCACCGCCAGGCCGAAGCCAACCTGCTGCAGCATGACCAGATTTCCGGCAGCGAAAGTGGAAAAGACGACAACCATAATCAAGGCCGCACCGGTGATGATCCGGCTGGTGGCCTTGAGCCCCACAGCGACTGCTTCCCGGCTCTTGTCGGTGCGGTCGTAGTGCTCCCGAATGCGGCTGAGCAAGAAGACGTGGTAGTCCATGCTTAACCCGAAAAGGATGCAGAAGAGGAAGATCGGCACCCACGCCTCGATGGTGGGAGTCTGCTGGAAGCCGAACAGCCGGTGACCGATGCCCTTCTGGAAGACGAGCACCAGCATTCCGTAGGCTGCTCCCACCGACAGTAGATTCATGATGATGGCGTTGAGCGGCACAACGATAGACCGGAAGACAATCATCAGCAGGATGAAGGTAAGCCCCAGGACAAAGGCCAGAACCGCCGGCGTGAACTTGTTCACCAAGTCGACCGAATCCGCATCGAGGGCCGTTTGCCCCGTGGCGTGGACCGAGGCGTCCAAGTGGGCGAAAGTGCTCGGAATGAGGTCACCCCTCAGATCTCTGATCGCCTGGTAGGCCTCCGGGGAGTCGGTGGGAATAGACAGAGGAGCCGTGATCAAGGCCAGGTCCTTTGCTTGGTTCCAGGTGACTATCGACGAACCGGCAAAGTCTTTCGACCGGCGCAAGCCGTCCTGCAGTGTCTTGATCGCCTGGTCGAGCTCCGGGGTTTCCTTGCCACTCACCACTATCTGGACCGGAGAGAGAAGCCCGGGGGGGAAGTTCTCCGCGAGCAATTCATAGGCGGTCCGGCGATCGCCCGGGGGCAGAGCGTCAGGCGAGGCGGCGGCGCCGGTCTTCAGCATGAGAGAGGGAGCAGCGATCGCAAGGAGGATGACCACGGTAAGAGCAACCCCGACCACAGGGCGAGCCATTACACCTTTGGTGAACTTGCCCCAGATGCCCTTGTAGACGGTGCGCGAAGAATGAACCCTCTCTCCCGTGTGCTTCTTCCTGTGCCACCGCACAAGCGGCCAATTCACGCGGTCGCCGAGGACACTGAGCAAAGCCGGCACGAGTGTCAGCACGGCAAGCACCGCTGCGCTCACCACCACGAGAGCACCCAGGCCCAGGCTGCGGAAGGTCGTGATGGGAACGAGGAACAGTCCGAGAAGGGCGAGAATCACCGTTCCGCCCGAGAAAAGCACGGCACGGCTTGCCGTGGCCCCTGTAGCGGTGATGGCTTCGATCTTGCCCAGGCCTTGGCGCCTCTCCTCACGATACCGCTCCACGATGAACAGGGCGTAGTCGATGCCAACGGCAAGCCCAATCATCATGATCATGTTCACAATGAAGAACGACTGGGGCACAAAGACTCCAATAACAGAGATCACCCCAACACTCACAAAAATGGCCACCAGCGCGAGCGCCAGGGACACTCCGGCTGCCAGCACAGCGCCGAATACCAGTACCAAGACGATCAAGGTCAGCGGCAGCCCTACCAGTTCTGCTTTCTTCAGGTCGTTCTCAGCCGTGCTTGAGAACTCATGGCCAATGCTGGATTCTCCCACGGTGGCGATCGTATAGCCCTTTACGCCTTGCGCTTTGATCAGGGCAAGGTATTGCTCCATGTTGTCGTCGACCTGAGAAGAGGTACCGGCCAGATTCACCACGATCAGAGCGGTGTGCCGGTCCCCGGAGATCAGAGCGCCCGCTGCATCGGCATCGAACAGGGCTGCCTGGTAGTAGTCGTAGGCTTGGGCAACAAGTCCGGTCTTTCCCGCCAGGGATGTGGTCGTCTGCTGCACGACCTGCTGGAACTGCGGGTCATCGACCGTTGCGGCGTCGCTATGGACCACCACAGTCTCTGTCGCGCCTAAGGAAGCGGTCGGATCCCCCGCCATCTTTTGCTTGAGCAGCGTCTGTCCCTGGACGGAATCCGGGTTGTTGAGCAATCTCATCTCCCCGCCCGTCAGACCGGTTTTCAGACCGGGGGCAGCCACACCGGCCAGCACCAGTAAGACCAGCCACACACCGATCACCCACCAAGGGTGCCGGGCGCTGAAGTTGGCGACCTTTCCCGTGCTAAGCGGTAACTTTAATCTATACATCCGGTCGTAGGGGCATTGTCGTCCCTTCCGTATGGGGAAGACCGTGTGCCCAGACGCCGGCTGAGTTAGGAGTCATCCGATGCTACATCTCAACCGATGGATTGCAGACAGGCCTGGGGAGGTTACAGTTTGTGGTTGCCCACGTCAAGGCCGACGGAGGAAGGTCTGTTCTGGTTCCATCGACCGACTGGGTATGTGATTATGTGCGCCGTGCGTCGTCATCCGGGAGGAGTCAGACACGATGGCTGAGGACTCGTTGTTCGATCCACACAAGGCCCGTCGTCTCAGCGACGCGACGCGGCTCGAGAAGCAGCTGAGCAAGGACGCTCTCGCCCGCTTGCTTGGCCTTAAGGGCACTGAGGACATCCTCGATCTGGGCTGCGGCACCGGGTTCTACACAGACATCGTGGCAGCGTGGACGACGGGCCTGATCTACGCGGTGGAGCTTCAGCCCGAGATGCTCGAAGGGTACCGCGAGAGGGGCGTGCCTCAGAACGTACGTCTCATCCAGGAGGACATCCGCAGGCTCACATTCCCCGACAAAAGCATCGACCTGGCGTACTCCATCGCCGTCTACCACGAGACCAAGGGAGACTTGGGACTTCCCACGTGGCTTCCTGCCTTCCGATCCCCCGGCCGGCTGGTTGTCATCGATTGGCGGAGCGACCCGGAATCGTGGGAAAGCGGCCCACCGGCGCATCTGCGGTTCGACAAGTCTTCCGTGAGCCGGTCTCTGCAGAACCATTTCCGTGATGTTAGGGCGGAAAACGTGGGGCGCTTCATGTTCGCGGTAACGGCCACGAGCGTGATAGTGGGACCGACATGAGCGAGGCCGCGATCACAGAGGTCCTGCGGGGAGACGGCCCTCTCACCGGCGCAGAACTGCAAGAGCTGACGGACATGGAGCCACTTGCATTGTGGAGGTTTTGCGTCAGCGATGCCCGCATCGAGATGCGAATCGTCGGCCACCGCTACCTCCGTCTGGATCGCGCTGTTGACGGCTATGCCCGCCTATCACCATCGATCCGCCGGGAGTTCCTCACTTATACGCTCTTCGATCGCGCCGGGATCCCAGACAGACTGGACGTCCGGGCGCAAGGGCTCGCGGCCGAGATCAAACGCATCAGCGAAGCCAAGCGCAGGCTTGCCACACAAACCATCTCAACACTGGTCGAAGGGCTCCCGGTTCGCGACGAAGTGATCGCAAAAGCCTGCTTTATCCTGGGCGGGGACATCGCATACGACATGGCCCACCGAGTGCCCAGACCTGAACACAGCACGGGCAAGCTCGTTAGAGGTTCCGATCTGGATCTGGTGGTCGTCACCGAGAACTCTTTTGAGCCGGAGGCGCGTACGATCCTCGATGATGCGATCTATCACAAGAAGCATCTGCTTCTCATCAGTCCAAGCTATCGCGAGGAACTCGACTACCTCATCAAGGATATGGCCACGGTGAATGTGCAGCTGGCTTTCGATACGTTTGAGCACATGGTGGCCTGCAAGATCCTGGATGAAGGTGAGTATCTTTATGGGAGCCCGGAGCTGTTCCGGTCCATAAAAGACTCATTACGAAAGCAGGGTATTCTCGAGAAGCTGGAATCGCTTGGCAGGCAGGCCACAGCCAATAGGGCTCAGGCGGAGAGGATCCTGCGGGAGCCCGGGGGCGAAGAGCGGGGGAGCTCCTACCTCAACCTGTTCTACCCCAGCGATGAGAGCGAAGAGATCTACTGACGATAAGCTCGACCGGCTCCGCGGAGCCCAGCGGACGACCAGATCGACTCTGTTCGTCGACGGCGAGCGGGCGCCGGCGGCAAATTAGTTGGCGCCTATCCTAAGTCGTATGATTTCGGCAAGAATTCCGGCCTGCCGGCGGATCACGTCGGATTCCAGGCCCTCAACCATGACACGGCACATCGATTGGGTACCGGAGTAACGGATTAGGACCCGGCCCGCGTCTCCCAGCAGGCTCTCAGCCTCCTTTACCGCCTGCTGCAGGCCGTCGATCTGATCAAGTGGCGGCTTCGAGGAGACGTCGATATTCATCGTGATCTGAGGCATGACGGTCATTAGGGTCGCCAGCGCGGACAGTGGGGTGTTGTAGAACCTCATCGCTCCCAGGACCTGAAGACCTGCAATGATGCCATCCCCCGTCGTGTGATAGCGGCGGAAAACGATATGCCCGGATTCCTCGCCGCCCAGCACCGCCCCGGTCTCCTCCATCAGCTTGATGACCTGCCTGTCACCCACCTGGCTCGTTACCTGCGAGACACCCAAAGCTCTGAGGGCCCTCTCCAGCCCAAGGTTGCTCATGACCGTGCTCACAACCAAGTCACGTTCCAGCCAGCCGCGATCCCGATACATACGGGCAGATATGGCGAGCAACTGATCGCCGGTCAGGCTGACACCCTTCTCGTCGACGGCAATGACTCGGTCTCCGTCCCCGTCAAAGGCAAGTCCGGCATCAGCACCCAACTCAAGGACCTTTGTCTTGAGGCTGTCGGGATGCTCGGAGCCGCAATCTTCGTTGATGTTGATCCCGGTCGGCTCGTTGTTGATCGAGGTCACCTGCGCGCCCAGGGCGGAGAAGACCTGCGGGGCGACCAACGAGGTAGCCCCGTTGGCACAGTCGAGGACGAGCTTCAAACCGTCAAGGTCGCGGCCGGGGAAGGTACCGCAACAGAAGGAAACGTACCTGTCGGCGGCAGGCGAGAAGTCTTCGACGGTACCGATGCCCGCGCCCAGAGGCTGTTCCTTCGCGGGCGTTGCTGTCATAAGCAACTCGAGCCGGTCTTCCTCGGGGTCGGAAAGCTTGAAGCCGTCACCAGAGAAGATCTTGATGCCGTTGTCTCGGAAGGGATTGTGGGAGGCAGAGATAACTACGCCCGCCCTGGCGCCGACATCCCGGACAGCGAAAGCCACACCTGGAGTTGGCAGGACGCCGGCCTTCAGCACTCGCCCGCCGGCGGAGCATACTCCAGCGGCGAGGGCCGATTCGAGCATGAGCCCGCTTAGACGAGTATCCCGCCCAACGACCACTCGCGGGCAAGCCGCGTCCTTATCTCGGTAGAACTCCACCACCGCCCTGCCCGCAGCCAAAGCCGTCTCGGGGGTCATGGGCGGTTCGTTTGCCACCCCACGGATGCCGTCGGTGCCGAACAGTCGTGCCACAGACTAATGTCCATCCTTACCAACGACGCTCGCCGGTTTGGGCAAGAGGGTCACGACGTCGTCCACGACCGCACGAAGCCAAGCTGTGCCCGCGGCCTTCGCATGCTGTGTCAGTGTGGCGATCGCCTCCGGATAGGGTGTGAGAACCGGCACCTTTTCCCACTCCGACAGGAAGACCTCCCTCTGACCCGACCCAGTGTCTTCGGAGCTCTCAGCGGATGCAAGCGACGCGAGATCGGGCCAGGCATCGCGGAGTTGGTGATAAGCCTCGACCATCTCATGCACGTCTCCGGTGGCCGATTCCGAGAGGCTCCCGGTCGATCTCCCGCCCACAAGGTGCGCCAGCTCGCCCAGTCTGAGGAGGCGCTCGGTGACGATGGTGTCTAGTGCCGTCATGGCGCCCTCCCAGCACGCTTCCTGGTATGGATCACCCACCATCAAGCGCCGCCTCACTATCCGATACCAGGCCTGCAGCGCACGCACATTGCCCAGATAGTGAAAGTTGTTGCGGAAGAGACGCGCCAACCCAACGTGCGCTTGCTTGCGGACGGGTCTTGTCCGACTCCCTGGCGTTGCACGGCCTGTGTAGAGAAGACCCTCTTCCAGCACGTCATGCCGGCAGATGACGCCCGCGGCAACCACCGTGCCGAATGCCAGCCTGGCCGGCCCGACGAGGCCCCCTTGCCCCCCCAGAAAGATAGGGACCTTGTCCAGCATGACGCCGCCCGGTACGTCCCCAACCAGAGACGCCGTGGCCTTGTCCTGATGCGGCGTGAAGTTGAAGTGGATGTAGCTCGAGCCCACTTCGCTGTGGTCCTTTGGCCCCGTTCCCCCGGACATGAGGCAATCGCAGAAATTCACGAGGCTGCCGATCGTGACGAAAGGGAAAAGCACAGTCTGCTTGAGTCCAACGCAATACGCCGCGCTGGCTCCTTCTTCAAGGAGGGTTCCTGGGCGCACATGTGCGCCGCTGCCGACCTTCGCCCCATCGAGAAAGGTGGAACCGGCGAAGTAGCCTCCTTTGAGAAAGACGTCGCGTCCCAGCCGGCAGGTCTCCACGGTAACCGGCGCCTCCTCCCCCAAGACGGAGCCAGGTCCAATGGAGGTGCCCGCACCGCGAAGGCGGCAACCGGGATGTATCACCACGCCGGGAGCAACCCGTCTCGCATCGACGTCCTCCTCCACATAGACGGAAGCAGGGCAATGGACAACCACGCCGCGTTCGATCAGAGCACGGACTCCAGTGCTGGCCGGATCGCTGAGACCAAGTGAATTCATGGCTCCCAGTATAAAGGCTTACTCGTCCTCGTCGAAGCCGACTGAGCGGTCCTGCTTCAGACGGCTCCGCAAACGTTTGGCTGCCAGGCGCCGCTCGTTGACAGCTTCAGGGACACCTACGGGAATCCGGGCCTCTTGCTCACTAAGCGCCATCCGGAGCAAAGTGGCGAACCTGCGCAGAGCGTCATCCTTATTGGCCAACTGAGTACGGTGGCGCTGCGCTATGACGCGCAGAACGCCCTCCCTGCTGATGCGCCCAGACAGGCGGGTCCGGACGAGAAACCGCTGCTCGTCGTTCAGGCTGGGAGAATGGTCTACGTCGAAGAGAAGCGTGACTCTGGTACTGACCTTGTTGACGTTCTGGCCTCCAGGACCGCCGCTTCGAGAGGTGGTGAACGACAGTTCCGCGTCCGGAATGTCGAGGGTATCGGTTACGGCGACCACAGTCAGCGGTGGAGATCAAGCGTGTCCATATACCGCAGTATGCAGCGCCCCGAAATGACATTGATGCCGTGGGCACGGCAATACTCCACAGCACTGGCAGATTCGGCGCCGGGTTGCATCCAGACGCGTCTGATACCTTCGCCGGCCGCCTCTTCTACCACTTTTTCCGTCCGCTCCGGCGGCACTACGATAACGATCTGCTCCACTTCCTCCGGCAGGTCGGCCAGGCTCGAGTAGCACGGTTCGCCCTCTATCTCAGCCACTCTGGGATTGACCGGGAAGACCTTCTCCCCGCGAGACCGGAGTCTACGAAGGACAATGGACCCATACTTGTCCGGGTCGCGGGAAACGCCCACCACTGCCCAAGGACCTCCCTCGAAGAACTCGTCCATATCACTCTTTTCAGCCATCCGCACACCTCGGCTTCACTCGTCAGCGATCATCCAGCGAGTCAACTACCACGACACTCAGTTCGGAAATAGAGGTCAGGACTCTCACCGCAAGACTTACCGCGTCAGCCGGGGGAGGAAACTCTTCGTTGGGGATGGCGATCACGGCCAGGCCTGCGGCAGCCGCGGCTCTTATGCCGTTTGCGGAATCCTCGATAGCGGCGGACCGACGCGGCTCGGCCCCCAACTTGGCACAGGCAAGAAGATAGACATCGGGTTCCGGCTTGCCGTGGGCGACCTCGTCCGAGGAGACCAGGGCCAAGAAGAATCGCCGCATCCCGGAGACTTCGAGTGCGGTCTCGATGAGTTGCCGTGGCGATGACGAGGCTATCCCGAGCCGGTAACGGCCGGCCAATTGGGCCACAGCTTCCCGCGCACCGGGGTATATGGGCAGGTTGCTTCTGAAGCGACGTTCCAGTTCCCGAAGCACCTCTGCAAAGATCTCATCGGGCGGCAAGTTGACCCCACATTTCTCCCGCATATACGTGGACCATTGTTGCGAATTTGCTCCCATCACGGAGGCCTGGTCGGCTTCCGTCCAGTGGCCTCTTTGCCGGGTTGCGAAATCGCGGCGAACGGTGTGCCAGATCTGCTCGGTGTCGAAAATGACGCCGTCCATGTCGAAGATGACGGTGTCGATCATCCTGGTGACCTCTGCCTCCGCGCTCGCGGTACGAACCCGTACAACTATACCGAGGCAGACGGATAGTCAATCCGATTCCGCCTACTTTGCTAGAATCAAAAATAAAGGAGGTCAGGCGTGATCGATTGGGACCGCAAACTCGCCGGTGAAGGGCTGAGTTTCGACGACATCCTCCTTGTCCCCGCTGAGTCAAGCGTACTCCCCAGAGAGACCGACGTTCGCGCGCGGCTGACCAAGAAGATCGGGCTCAACATCCCTCTTCTTTCTGCGGCAATGGACACGGTTTCCGAAACTGCCCTTGCCATCGCCCTGGCCCGCGAAGGGGGCCTCACCATCATCCACAAGAACCAGCCGGTAGAGCGGCAGGCGGAGATGGTGCGCAAGGTGAAGAGGAGCGAGGCAGGGATGATCGTCGACCCCATCACGCTGCCGCTCACCGCTACGTATGGCGACGCAGAAGCCTTGATGAAGGAATACCGCATCTCTGGTGTTCCTATCGTCCATCCGGATGGCACGCTTGCCGGCATCGTAACCAACAGGGACACCCGGTTCGAGACCGATGTTTCGAAGCCGATCACCAGCCTCATGACCTCGGAGAATCTGGTGACCGTACCCGTGGGGACAACCCTCGATCAAGCACTGGAACAGTTCAAGATACACAAGATCGAGAAGTTGCTCGTCGTGGACGACGACTACAAGCTTCGCGGACTGATCACAATCAAAGACATAACAAAGATGATCGAGTTCCCGAACTCCTGTAAGGATGAGCTCGGCCGCCTGAGAGTCGGTGCCGCAGTCGGTGTCGCCAAAGACACAGATGCCCGGGTAGAGGCGCTTGTTGAGGCGCAGACCGACATCATTTGCATCGACACAGCTCACGGACATTCTCGGGGGGTCTTGGACGCGGTGGCGTCCCTCCGTGAGCGCTATCCCCAGGTTCAACTCATGGCCGGAAATGTGGCCACTGCAGAGGGGACGAGGGCTCTCATCGAGCGGGGAGTCGACTGCGTGAAGGTGGGTATTGGTCCCGGTTCCATCTGCACCACCCGGGTCGTCACCGGTTGCGGTGTGCCTCAGGTCACTGCAGTCGCCGCCTGCGCCGCAGAGGCCTACAAGTACGGCATTCCCATAGTAGCGGATGGGGGTATCCGCTACTCGGGCGACGTGGTGAAGGCCCTGGCGGCCGGAGCAAACAGCGTGATGATCGGGTCCCTGTTTGCCGGCACCACGGAGAGCCCAGGCGAGCGGATTCTGTGGGAAGGCCGCAGCTACAAAGCGTATAGGGCTATGGGTTCGGTGGGAGCAATGACGATGGGCCACAGCGCCGACCGTTACTTCCAGGAAGACCAAAAGAAGCTGGTCCCGGAAGGCATTGAAGGCATGGTCCCCCACAAAGGGCCCATCGCGGATGTGGTGTTTCAGTTGGTGGGCGGACTTAGAGCCGGCATGGGATATACAGGCTCGGCAAGCATAGACGAGCTACACAAGAAGGCCCGGTTCCTCCAGATCTCGCCCGCGGGCTTGGCGGAGAGCCACCCCCACGATGTGCAGATCACGAAGGAAGCGCCCAACTACGAACGGCGACTGCCCTTCTCGTAGGGAGAGCGCTGCAAATGTCTCCGTGAGGCCTTGGAGACCGTCGCGAAGCATTGCGAACACGCGAAGTCGTGCGGTGAGGTTAGGTAGCGACGGTTTCCAAGACTCCTTAGTGTCCGTGGTAGGCCAAGGTCTGCGCCACCACCTGCTCCACTTCGCCAAGGGCGCGCCGATCCAGTTCGAGACCCTCCAAGTCCGACAATGGGCTGTTGAGAAGTGCGCGCAAAGTTGCCAGGGCTCCCGAGCTTAGGGTGAAACAGGAATAGTTGCCAGCAGTAGACGCGCAGTCTTCGCACACGATTCCCCCAAGTGATGCGGAGAAACCGTAGGGCTGGTCTTCGCTCCCGCAGACGGCGCAAGATGAGGTGGAGGGCGCGTAGCCCAACAGCCCCAAGAGTTTCAACCTTGCAGCCAGGACAACACCGGCTGCGGCATCTGCGTCGGCGGCCTCAGCCAAGCGGGCAATGCCCCGGACCAAGAGGTTGAAGGCTTGAATATGCCCCTCCTCCTCCGGGAATAGGTGGCGGACCGCGCTCAGCATGCGGGCCCCTTCCTCCATTCTGAAGAGCTGGTCCCTAACGCCCTGAAAGGTCCGAACAGTCTCCACCCCAACGACGGTGTAGAGGCCCCGGCCTGCATAGAGACTCACCCTAACGAGGCTGAATGGCTCCAGCCGCCCGCCCGTCTTTGACTTGGTGCGCCTCACGCCCTTGGCTATAGCCCCAAGCCGGCCTCGATCGCGCGTATACAGGGTAAGGATGCGGTCCGCCTCACCGTAGCGCATGGAACCGATAACAAGCGCCTCGGTAGTAAGAAAACGCGAGCCCATGTTCCCTCGCAGCGGTGTAACTCCGCTCGACTAGTCTCGGTCGGCGGAGAACTCCTTGATGATATCGACCGCATGGGAGGTGCCGATGCGAGCCGCGCCCGCGTTGATCATGAGCTCGGCATCTTCCGCCGTCCTGATCCCCCCGGACGCATCAACGCCCACGCTCTCCGGCAGTAAGTCGCGGAACAGCTCGACATCTTTGGCGGTGGCACCCCCGGGGGCCATCCCGGTAGATGTTTTGATGAAATCGGCCCCTGAATCCTCGACGATCTTGCAGGCCAGCCGCTTGAGCTTATCATCCAGGTAGTACGCCTCGACGTTCGCCTTCACAAGGACCAGCCCTCTTCCCGTGTTCACACTCGTCATGCGAACCGTACGCACCACGCTGCGCAGCTCGTCGCGAACGTAGCGAAAGTCCCCGGAAAGCATGGCAGGGATGTTGAGAACCACATCCAACTCGTCAGCGCCCAGGGCCACTGCTTGCTCGGCTCCTGTGATCTTCGTCTTTTGAGAATCGGCCCCATATGGGAAGGAGACGACGGTGCCGACCTTCACATCGTAGCCCTGAAGCAATTGCCGGGCCACCGGAACGCAGTAGGGAAGAACACAAATCGAAGCAAAATGATACGAGATGGCGTCGCGGCAAAGTGCCTCTACGGCAGTGACCGTGCTCGTGGCCTCGATAAGGGTACTGTCTATCGTTTTGGCCAGTTCCTCTATTCTCACAGAGTCCTCATCTCTTTTGTGGGTCTCTTATCATACACTGCCCGGCAAGCCCTCCAGCGAACTCGGGTCGCGCTGCGGCAGGTCGCCGAAACGCCAGCGAAGGAGGTACCTGTCCTCACCTTCGCCGTAGAAATGTCGAACGAAGGCCTCCTCTACAAACCCCGTGCTACGGTACAGATTCATGGCCTTGGTATTCTCGGGGGCCACCGTGAGGAGCAATCCTTCTATTCCCATTACCAGGCATTCTTCAGCAATCGCCTCCAAGAATCGGCGGCCTGTCCCTCCGCCCTGCCAGGCAGGCCGCACGTAGAAACCAACAACGTAGCAGTACCCGGGTTCGTCGAAAACGCGAATAAGCTGGGAGCTTGCCACAATCTGGTCATCCTTCAGAGCCACGTATATGGCTCCAGCCCGAGCGATCACCGCGAGATCGTATGTGGTGAGGCCCGCGTGCCCGAATGCCTCCCGGTCGAAAGCTTCAAGCTCGACCAGCAGCTCGTGCTCCGGGTCGCGGAGACGCTGCACGAGGAGGTCTTCCCCGAAGCCGGCCGCTCTCATGGTTGCCTGGGCACGGCGGACAGCGGGAGAAGGACCCAACGTCCCAGTTGCAGGAGCACAACAGGAAGTTCGGTGTCGATCCCTGCCAGAACATCGGTGCATCCCCGGCACGGGAGGGCACTGTCCGACGGAGGGCTGACGGCAACGGCAACGGCGTCGATCTGCCGGCCGCTGGCAGCCCGGCTGACCAGCAGTGCCCTCTCCGCAGCTCCGCATCTGCCGGACCCCGGATCACCGGCAGACCGACCTGTGAAGATCTGACCGTTATCCATCAGTAGGGCAACCGCCTCAATTGGTCCCTCGAGGGGCTCCGGCGCCAAAACAGATTTGGCTGCATCGATGAGGCGGCCGAGTTGTGGGGATAGCTGCTCTTCCCGCATGTTGACTCCTGTTGATCAGTACCACAGTTGGAAGATGAGCAACGTCACGACTATCCCCAGGATGGCTCCCAGAAGAACCTCTAAGACTGAGTGGATCCCAGTTTCCACCCGTGATTGCGCAACCAGAACGGCGGTCACAAAAGAGACTGCGCTCACCAAAAGACCTGCACGCATCGAAGCGGTAACGAAAGTCACGGCCGTCCATCCGGCGAAGGCCAGCGCGGTATGTCCGGAAGGAAGCCCCCCCGAAAGCGTGACATGTCCGCGTGTGGCCTTCAACGATATGACTGCGATTATGACGACCGCCAAAGCCACAAAAGTGAGGTGCGTTGGAGAGCGCCGCACGGTCGAGATCAGGTCGAGTGAAGACTCGGAGAGCTTGTCGGCGAACACCAGATAAGCGACCACAAGAGCGTTGATGGCAGCGACAAGGACCGCTCCCGCGGCTACGTCTTTAGCGATTTTTGCCCGCGGATCGAATTCGTCGGTGATGATGTCAACCACTGCCTCAATCGCTGTATTCAGCAGTTCGGCGATAAGGACCAAGCAGATGGTAACGATGACAACCACCAACTCCAAGCGCGAGAGATTGAGGAACACACCGGCCATGAGCACGACAAACGCTACCGCGAGGTGTATGCGCATGTTGCGCTGGTGCCTCACCGAGTGGACCAGCCCCTGGAAGGCGTGATTGAAACTCTGAAGGAGGCTTGCCTGCCGGTGTCTGGGCGTCATCGCGGGTCTCCAGAAACCATAATTCGATCAGGTGCCGGCGTCGATCATGAGCACCGGAGGATCCCGATAGATCTCGGTCAGCAGTGCCTGCTCGCGCCTGCGCATTTCGCCTCGGTCTGTCTCGTGGTCGTAGCCCAGCAAGTGCAGTACACCGTGAATGATAGTCCAGGCAAGTTGGCGAGCGGGCAGGGTCTGGTCCTCGATGGCGTAGCGCTGCACAACGGCAGGACAGATGACTATTTCGCCGAGCTCATCCGTGGGCCAGCGTGTCGCATCGCCGGTTTCCGGAAATGAGAGCACGTCGGTGGGGCCGTGGATGCCGCGATAACGCTCGTTCAACTCTCCCATTACGGCCTCGTCGACGAATACAACGGTTATCGTACCGTCTACCTGCTCGACCTCCATGACCTTGTGGACAACCCCTCTTACGGCATCCTCCGATATGCCAGCGCCTGCTCTGTCGAGAACCTCAACGTTCCGGGACATCAGCCGTTGCTTGGCGGAGAAGAACCCGAACCCGGCCCGTTGCCCGGCGGGGCCTGCTTGCGCGTGCGCAATGCGGCCGCGCTCGGAGGCACACGCAAGCGAGGCTGCGCCGGCATCTCGCCACCTGGAAGCTCAACTCCTTGCGCGGCCCCGGCCGCTTCCTCGACCACCTGACGCGCCCGTGGGCGCTCCTGCTGCTCTTCGGGGTAACTGATGCGATGGCCGACCAAGCCCCGGAGGCTCGTGTCAAATGATTCCTGGATATTGTGGAGGTCCGCAAGCGTTAGCTCCGATTCGTCCAGCTGGCCATCCCCGATCCTTTGCTTGAAGACTTCTTGGATGACACCCTGGATCTTGCGCCTGGTGGGATTCTGCAGCGCACGGACTGCCGCCTCGGTCGCGTCGGCGAGCATGATGATCGCTGCTTCTTTCGAGCGTGGCTTGGCTTCTTCGTAGCGGTAGCTTTCCTCGTCGATAGGCTCCCGCGACGCCTCCTTGGCCTTGTGATAGAAGAAGGCCATGAGAGACGTCCCATGATGCTGCTTGATGATATCGATGACCGGCCCCGGCAGCCCGTGGACTTTCGCCAGATGCTCGCCATCGCGAACATGTGCGGAGATAGCCAACTTCGAGAGGTTCGGACTTAGCCGATCGTGCGGGTTATCCACGTACAGCTGATTCTCGACGAAATACTCCGGCCGGATGGTCTTGCCGATGTCATGGTAATACGCCCCAACGCGGGCGAGCAGGGGATCGGCTCCAATGGCCTCAGCGGCCGCCTCGGAGAGATTTCCCATGAGGATGCTGTGATTGTAGGTGCCGGGAGCAACCTGCAGGAGCTTCTTGAGCAGAGGATGGGCCGGGTTCGCCAGTTCGAGCAATCTGAGAGGAGTGGTCAGGTTGAACACGAGGTCCATGATCAGGAGCAGCAGAGTCGTCAGAACCCACGCAAGGGCGCCGTGGGCGAAACCCCAGGCACTGAGACGCAGTGCATCCCCGACCCCCGATCCCCGGAATAGCTCCACGGAAAACCCCGCGAAGGCCGCGATGACCATCACCAAGCCGGCCGCACCGAGGACGGCGGCACGCTGGACCACCCGAGACACCAGATAGGCTGCAAACGCCCCAACAATGAGCCCCACTAGGCTGTAACGCATGTGCAGATCGGTGAGAAGGCCGACATTTAGGGACAGGACCGTCACCATGATCACGGCACTGCGAGAGTTGAGGATGATGGCTACGACCATGCCCAAGCCGGCCACCGGGATGAAATACGGCGACAATGGGTGCAGGATGAGAAGTCTGGCAATGACCGTGAAGCCGAGCATGAGCGTCACCAGAGCCAAGAGCATAGTGTTGGCTAGTCCGGTGGATTTGTTGAAGCGGTGCAGCAGGCGGAAGAGAACAATTCCTTCGAGCAGGCAGATGAGGAAGATCCCCAGCCATATCTGCCAACCCGAGCGCGTCTGCGTGAGCCCGAGGGCACTGAGAACGAGCGCGTCTTGTGAGGTGATCAGATCGCCCTTCTTGACCACCACCTGACCCTTGGCAACGGAGACCACTACCGGGGCGACTTCGTCTCTTGCGGCTTGCTGTCGGGCCAGAGTCTGCTCCTCGTCGATCACCTGGTTGGGGCGGATAAACGCTGCCGTTACTTCGTAGACCGCGTTCGAGATCTGGGGCGAAAGAGTCAGGGCATTTACGATTTGCCTTAGCCTTTCCCTGGCCGCCCCGAGGGAGTCGCTTGTGATTTGCTGCGCGAAGACCGGCTTGAGCGAACCCACAGCCTGCCTCAACAAAAGATCGTAGGAACTTGGATTGGCCGTGAGCATGAATTCCAGGGTCGTATCGGAGACCGTCGACGGGGCTGCCGCCTTGAGCTGAGCGACCGCCTGCTCCTGGGTCATACCGCTGCCAATAGACAGCCGCAGTTGGTCGGCGGTGGCAAAGAATGATTCGAGGCTCGAAGTCGCAGCCGCCAGAGCTTGAGGATCTGCGACGTAAACCGGCTCCACGATTCCGGCCACATAGTCCTTGAGATCATTCGTGGCCTGTTCGTCGAGAACGGTCACCGATTGAGAAGCCGTTATAGTCCGCAATGCCGCCTTGCCCGGCTCGAAGCCATAGAACCAAGGCATGTAAGCGGTGGCGACAATGACAAACGTACCGAGGACGAGGCAAATGAACAGAACGAGCGCGAATCGCTGCGAGCCGCGGCCTTCCACCCATTCTCGGTAGGATGCCAGCTTCTCACGGATTAGAAAACGATACTTCTCCACGGGATAAGATCCCGCCTATCAGCCCGTTCGAGTTCCGCCGGCGCGGCTGCCGCGCCGCCTGTCCGCCGTTCCCCGAGCCGTGCCCCTATGGGTAGGTTGGTGTTGCTCACCATACTTCTTGTATGCGGAGACAATATCCTGCACAAGCTTGTGCCGGACTACATCATGGCTGTCGAAGTGGATGAAGGCGATATCTGACACGTTTGCCAGAACTTCTCTCACATTTACGAGTCCCGAATGCTGGCCTCTAGGCAGATCTATCTGGGTGATGTCCCCGGTAACCACCATTGTTGCCCCGAAACCAAGGCGGGTCAGGAACATCTTCATCTGCTCGGGAGTGGTGTTCTGAGCTTCGTCGAGGATGATGAGCGAATCATTCAGGGTCCTTCCCCGCATGTATGCGAGAGGGGCCACTTCGATCGTTCCCTTTTGCAGGTGCTCGGTGAGCCGGTCGGTATCCATCATGTCGTAGAGAGCATCGAACAGCGGCCGCAGATACGGGTCAACCTTCTCCATCAGACCGCCGGGGAGAAAGCCCAGTTTCTCCCCTGCCTCCACTGCAGGCCGGGTCAGGATGATGCGGGCCACGGCGCCTGAAAGAAGAGCCGACGTAGCCATTGCCATGGCGAGATAGGTCTTGCCGGTGCCTGCCGGACCTATGCCAAAGGTGATGGTATTGGCGCGTATGGCGTCCACGTAGGCCTTCTGGTTGACGGTCTTGGGGCGGATGCGTCTTCCTCGGTGCTCCAGGATGACGTCTCCGACGATGCCTTCGAGTTCGCTTGCCCAGTCGCGACGGCCGGTACTCAAAGACGCCGCCAGCTCGAGCGTTGCCTGGTCGAGCTCTTGGCCGGAGCCCAGAAGAGCCAGCAACTCCTCTACCAGAGCTTCGCCGCGCTCGACCTCGCAAGTTGGCCCCTCCAGCAAAAGCCGGTTGCCACGAAGACTTATGTCGCAGGAAAGGAGATCTTCGAGAGCACGCAGATGGGCATCGTTCTCGCCCACGAGGAGCGCCGCGACTCGGTTGTCGAGGTCGATCTGCTTACTGGAGTCTTGAGCGCTCAGACGGTCACCCCCCCCCGATGAACGTCCGTGACCTCCCATGAGGTCCCCCGGCCATGCTTCACGCGGTCAGTCGCTCCTTGACCAAACGTGAGGCCTGCTTCCCATCGACCTGCACCCCCCCCTTGGCCATGACGGCCGCCATGACCTTACCCATATCACGTGCCGATGAAGCCCCGGTCTCGCCGATCACCCGATCAACGAGGGCGGTGAGCTCAGCCTCATCCAGCCGACGAGGCAAAAGGCCTTCGATGATGCGCGCAGCCACCTCTTCATGAGCGGCGAGGTCTTCACGCCCACCCGCGCGAAACGCCTCGATCGACTCCTCCCGACGCTTGAGCTCCCGGCGAAGAACCGAGAGTTCGGCGGCTTCATCCAGCTCTTGGCGGGTCTGCTTAGCCTCCTTCTGAAGCTCGTTCACGATCATGCGAAGGGCAGCCACGCGTTCCTTGTCTCCCGCCTTGAGAGCCGCCTTTACCGATTCCTGGACATCCGCAAGAACACTCATCGCATACCACCAAGTCTCTCCCCGCCAAGGACGTGGAAATGCAGATGTTGAACTACCTGGCCGCCATCGGGACCAACGTTCACCACCGCCCGATATCCCGACTGGTCCACGCCGAGCTTCTTAGCTGCGTGGGCGATGAACGCCAGAAGCGCTTGACCTTCACAATTCGTCCACTGCTCGATGTCATTCAGGGACGGGATGTGCTTCCGTGGGATCACCAGCACATGCTCTGGAGCCGCTGGCTCGATGTCTCGGAAAGCGAGAAAGGCCTCATCTTCCAACACTATGTCGCTGGGGATTGTCCCATTTGCGATTCTGCAGAAAACACAGTCATCCATGGCCGCTGATTATACTACCAATCCCTTATGGCAAGCCGCGTTAGGGCCAGTGCGACAGGTCCCGCCGTCTCACTGCGCAGGACCGCTCGGCCCAGCCTTGCCCGGTCGATCCCAGCTTCCGCAAACAGATCGGCCTCGCGCTGTGTCCAGCCCCCCTCAGGGCCCACCAGCAATGCGATCCCAGGCCAACTCGAAGCCATCGACGACCCGCTACCCCCTTTGTGAGGTAAGGACTGGAACCGAAGCGAAACCCATTCGTCGAGCACCATGGCAGCGGTGGGCTCCAATACCACCGACGCAATCCCATCTGAGGCCAGGCGGACAAGTGCTTCTTCTATGCCTGACGCGTAGTCGACGGAGGGAACCCTGGTCTGCTTGCTCTGTTTGGCGGCCTCGCGCGCAGTGCGCTGCCAGCGCACCAAGCGCTTGATCTGCTCCCCTGGCTGGCTGCTGCTCCGTGTCCGCGGAGAGCCGTCTGCGGGCACCACGAGAAAGAAACTGGCACCCACCTCCGTCCCCTTTTCTATCACATAGTCAAGGGCCTGTGGCCTGACGAGAGCTTGCACAATCCCCACCGGGACCCGGTAGGACGCTCCGGCTCGCGCTCCGCCCAGCGGCTCTTCGAGCCGAACCTTGACAGGATCCACTGCGGAGATCACGGCTGAATAGACCAGTCCTGACCGGGTTGCCACCTCGCACCGGTCGCCCAGGTGAAGACGAAGAACCCGCAAAGCATGATGCGCGTCCTCGGGAGAAAGAGTCGCTTCGGTCGCCCCGGTGGGCTCGCCATCCAAGAAGAAGCGCGGGGAAAACCCCGAATGCTTGAGGGCCCCCATCAGTTCGAGGCCTTGGTCCCGCCTATCAGACCGAGGGCCGCCTGCACGCACTCGTCGACATTCGGAGTATTCGGATTGTCGACTGCCGAAACGTCGGGGGTGATCCCCTTCTTATTGATGTCGCGCCCCTTTGGCGTGAGGTAGACGGCGGTGGTCACCTTGAGCGCGCCCCCGTTGCTTAGAGGCTCTATGCTCTGCACCAGGCCTTTTCCGAAGGTTGTCTCCCCCACAAGCGTGGCCCTTTTGTCGTCCTGGAGCGCTCCGGAGACGATCTCGGAGGCGCTCGCGGTGAATGGATCGGTAAGGACATAGAGCGGCACCTTCGTATACGCCCCGCCGGTTGCGTCGTAAACCTGCCTGGGAGAGTGCAGGCCCTCTGTGCTCACGATCGGGCCGCTGGGGATGAAAATGCTTGCCACATCGACAGCTTCGTTAAGCAGGCCGCCTCCGTTGCTGCGCAGGTCAAGGATGACTGCATCGACCTTGTCGCTCTCCACCGCCTTCCGGACCTCATCCCGCAGTGCTTTGGCAGATCCCTCGGAGAAGGTGTAGAAGCTGATCAGGGCGACCTTCTTCGTGCCGACGGTGAGCAGCTCGCTCTGTGTGACCGGTATGTCGATGGTCTTCCGAGTGAGGTTGTAGGTCGTGGTGGTCCCTCCTGGCGGGAGGTTGGATGAATCAGCCGTGGTAGTGAGCGGTTCAGTTGTCGTGGTTGTGGAACTGCTTGTAGTCTGGCTGGAGCCAGGCGGGACGGCTGAAGTGGTCGTGGTACCGGCGAAGGGAGGCCTGTATAGGGTGAGTTCGACCGTGGAGTTCTCCGCACCCTTGATCTTGGCGACTACTTCGTCCAGGTTCTGGCCGTCGGTAGAGACGCCGTCGACGGCCAATATGACGTCCCCCGAGTGAACGCCCGCCAGATCGGCCGGACTGCCCTTGAAAGTGCTCACGATGGTGACTAGGCGGTCCTTCATTTCCACGGTCATTCCCACGCCGCTGTATGACCCCTTGGTCTCCTGCTGGAAGCCGGCGTATTCCTGCGGGTCGAAGTAAACGGTGTACGGATCGTCAAGGCCCGCCACCATACCGTCGATGGCCTGGGTCGTCAGGATCGTTGGGTCTACCTTTTCGTAGTAGCTGTCTTCCAGTTTCTTGAGCACTTCTTCTTGAAGACGGAAATCTGCCCCGGCCGTCCCCGAGGCCCCGGTCCAGCCCGCCGGCAGAACACTCTTGAGGGAGTCATAGACGGTGGGATTGGCGCCGAGAACCATCCCCCCAAAGATCAAGATCAAGGCGGCTACGAGCCCGGCCAGAACAAGCACTGGTACTTTCGTGCTATCGCGCATCAGATTCAGCTCTCCTCTGTCACGACCCCGGTATGGCGCAGATCAGGATCAAAGATAACCCATCGGATCGACGGGGCTCCCGTTCACACGCACCTCGAAATGCAGATGGGGCCCCGTGGAATAGCCGGTACTGCCGACCCTCCCGATAACCTCGCCCCTCTTTACTTTCTGGCCCACGCGAACCAGTATCTCCGATTGATGCCCATACAACGTCGACAGCCCATTACCGTGATCAATGATCACACATTTCCCATACCCGCCTCGCCAGTCCGCGTACACCACAGTGCCTGCCGCCGCAGCATAGATGGGTTCACTCATTCCGGCATGCATATCGACCCCGGTATGCATCTTCATGACATGGAATATGGGATGCATGCGCATGCCGAAAGGTGATGTGACCGCCCCCGGAACGGGCCGGAAAAGGACGCCCTTGCCCGCGGTCGGATGGCCGACGCTCGCCGTTTGGAGTAGGTCCTTTATGCGATTCGATTCGGCGAGCAGATCCTCTTCCTGCCTGCTCCAAGCGGCTTGGTTCGACGCGGCCGCATCCACCACCTTCTGCTTCGCTCGCCTGGCGGTTTCGAGGTCGTCAAGAGCGGCCTTCCGGGCATTCGCTTTGGCTTGAAGGTCCTGGGTAACGCGTTTCTGCTGCTGCTCGACAGAGGCCACCTCAGCCCGCTGCTGCTCCAGCGCCTGCTTTTGGGACGCCACTCTGGCCTTGAGGTCCTTGATCTGCGAAAGGATGGTGTTGTCTTGGTTGACAATCGAGGAGAGAAGATCGATCCGGGTCACCACTTCCGCAATGGAGCCCGGTTGGAGAAAGCCCACCATGTAGGCAAACCTTCCCCCGGACTTGTATACGTTCGCCAGCCGTTTGTCGAAGATCCCCTGTTGCGTCTGCAGATCGGTCTCGGTCTGCCGAAGCTCGGCCTGCTTGTGAGTGAGGTCTTTGGTTATCGCTTTGAGCTGGGCCTGGAGCTCGACGAGCCTGTCCGCAGCAGAGTTCCAGGCATTTGTGGCAATTCTTACCCCCTTTTCCTGCTCATCGATGTCCTTGTCGAGAGCTGCGATGTCCCCAACCGCAGCCTTCCTGGACGCCTCAGACTTGGCGATCTTGGCCCGAACCTTCTCGAGCTGAACCCGGGTATCTTCGAGTTTCTGATTGAGCTCGCTCGTCGTCGCCGCCCAAGCGGCGCCGTGGCCCGAGGAAGGGCCGGCCATCAATAACAGCGCGATGGCCAGCATGACGGCCACTGAGGCTGCGGTGCCGGCTACCCCGGCCGATCCAAATGGCCCATGGAGGCGATGCAGGAGGCGATGCATCAAAGCAGCCACGGAACCTCCCGGGCCGAGATGAACCTGATGCTCTCTAGACTTTCAGGAAGCGCCGCAGTCCAATGCCTGACCCAGCGGCACCTATGACCACGCCCACGCCAAGCAACATCAAAACGACCAACACGTAGGGAACCGCATCGAGGGGCACGGCCATGAAGGGCAGCCCGTTCCTAATCTTGCCTACCAGGAAGCTGTTGAGAATCAAGATGACCACAGTTGCAGCGGCGGCCCCAACAAACCCCACAAAGACCCCCTCGATCACGAAGGGCCAGCGGATGAACCAGTTGGTCGCCCCCACGAGCTTCATGATCTCCACCTCACGCTTTCGGGCAAAGATGGAGAGACGAATGGTGTTCGAGATCAGCAAGATGGCCACGATGCCCAGCAGCACGATGAAGCCAAGCAAGAAGTTCCTCGCCTGCGAGGTGAAGCTGAAGAGCTTGTCGGCGATCTCCTTCCCGTAACTGACTTCGTCCACGACGGGGTCGCCCTTGAACCGTTCGGCCACCGAGCTGACCGTCTGCGGATCCTTCAAGGAGATCTCAAAGGATGCCGGCAGCGGGTTGCCTGTGAGGTCCTGGAGTATCTCCGGATTGTCTTTGAAGTCTTCCTTCAGCCGGTTGAGAGCTTCCTCTTTGCTCACGAACACAGAGCTCTTCACCTCCGGCCAGCCCATGATTTTGGTCTGCATGGCATCGACCTGGTCGGTGGTGGGGTCGGGATCGGTCTTGAGAAATACAGTAATCTCGACCTTCTGCTCTACTTCTTTCAGAAGCGCATTGGTCGTATAGACGAAGACCAAGACCCCGCCCAACACAACGATGGAAAGGAACACCGTCACAAGGGCGGCGATCGTCATGAAGTAATTGCGCCTTAGGGAGCCAAAGGCCTCCTTGAGGAAAAAGCTAATCTTCCCCATAGCCGCCTCGTTTCTGGTCGCGTACCACCTTCCCCACATCGAGGGCAACGACGCGCCGCCTCATGCGGTCAACCATTTCCCGGTCGTGGGTGGCCATAAGGACCGTGGTGCCTGTCTTATTGATGCGATACAGAAGTTGCATGATGCCCATTGACGTTTCCGGATCAAGGTTCCCCGTAGGTTCATCGGCGATGAGCAGCGGGGGATGGTTCACGAAGGCCCTTGCGATCGAGACCCTCTGTTGCTCCCCGCCGGAAAGCTCGTTGGGATAGCTGTTCGACTTGTGCCCCAACCCCACGAGCGAGAGGATCTCTGCGGCCTTCTTCTTCGATGCGCCCGTGGCTTGGCCCGTTACGACCAAAGCGTACATCACGTTCTGAAATGCCGTCTTGTTGGTGAGCAGCTTGAAGTCCTGGAACACACAGCCGATGTTGCGACGTAGATAGGGGACCTTCCAATTCCGCAGAGTCGCGAGATCTCGGCCACCGACGCTGATGCGTCCCCGATCGGGCTCTAGTTCCTTGATAAGTAAGCGGATGAATGTCGATTTCCCCGATCCGGACGGCCCCACAAGAAAGACGAACTCGCCTTTCTCTATGTGAAGGCTGACCTTCTCGAGACCTACGGTGCTGGGAGGGTAGATCTTGGTTACGTCTTCAAACCTGATCACGTGCTACTCATTACCTCCATATTTGGTACCCGCGCATTTATTCTCCGGAGGCCGGAGAAAGCCTCTCATGTTGGCAGCCACGAGTTCAAGCCCCGGCTCGGGCCCCCAATTTGCCCACCGACCGCTGCCAGATATAGGCTCTGATGAACTCATCGACGGCCCCGTCGAGCACCGCGTCGACGTTGCCCTTTTCATAGTTGGTCCGATGATCTTTGACCAAGGTGTAGGGCGCGAGGACGTACGAGCGTATCTGACTGCCCCAGGCGATCTCCTTCTGCTCGCCTTTCTCCTTAGCCATTTCCCGCTCACGCCTCTCCTGCTCAAGCAAGAGCAGCTTACCGCGCAACATCCTCATGCAGGTTTCACGGTTCTGGATCTGGGAGCGCTCGTTCTGGCATTGCACTACCGTCTTGCTGGGGACGTGGGTTATCCGAACGGCTGAATCTGTCTTGTTGACATGCTGCCCGCCCGCTCCCTGTGACCGGTATGTCTCTACCCTCAGGTCCTTCTCGTCGATCTCCAGCTCCACGTCCTCGCTTACCAACGGAGTGACATCCACGGAGGCAAAAGACGTGTGGCGCCGTTTAGCCGCATCGAACGGGGAAATGCGGACGAGCCGATGCACCCCGCGCTCCGCCGAAAGCAGACCATAGGCGTTCTCACCGTGAACCGTGAATGTAGCGCTCTTGAGGCCGGCCTCGTCTCCCTCAGAGGCTTCGTTCAACTCAGTCTGAAAGCCGCGTCGCTGGGCCCAACGAAGGTACATCCGCAACAGCATTTCCGCCCAATCTTGGCTCTCGGTGCCACCTGCCCCGGGATGGATGCTGACAATGGCATCTCCCGCATCGAATTCCCCCGTGAAGAGACGCTGCTCTTCCAGGCGCTCAACGTTGTACTCGATGTCGTGGATGAGGCGCTCCAGCTCTTCCACCAGCTCCCCCGGCACGCCCTCTCCCCCGGTTTCCTCGACAGCCATCTCGAGCAAGGTCTCGAAGTCGTCGACCTGGCCGGCCAAACGATCGTAGTCCTCCAGCTTGCTACGCAGACGACTGTATCGGGTGCTCACGGATTGAGCGTGACCCTGGTCGTCCCAGAAGTCAGAGGCACGCATCGTCTCCTCGAGGGAGGCGATGTCACGCTGAAGTAAATCGGGGTCAAAGATACTCCCTTGCCCACAGGAGCTTGTCGCGGAACACCGCCAACTGCTCCCGATATTCGGCCAGGGAAGTGGTTTGTTTTTCTATCTTCTCTACCATCATCTAGCCAGCGAAGTATATCGTAGGATTGAGGGTCCATGCCGGTAGGCATATTCTGCTGCGGCCGGCTGCAAAGGCCATGGGCGGCGTCCTCGGAGCAAAGAGTCCTCAACGTACCTACAGGTACGCCTCCGGGCTTTTTTCTCCTCGGTCCTTGCCCATGGCCTTTTCGCTCGGCCTCGCGACGAATAGCCTACCGGCATAGGCCCTAAGAACCGCAGCATTTCTTGTATTTCTTGCCGCTTCCGCAAGGACAAGGATCGTTGCGCCCCACCCTGGCGCCGACGCTCCTGGGGGCTACCACGGTGCGCGTAGCCTGCTGGGCCGCTTCGTAGGCTTCCGCAGAGCTGTCGGTCATCCTACCGGCACTCGCGGCAGCCGCGTCGGCCGCCGCGAAGTTTTGGGCCAGGCTGGTGTCACCGCCTCCGGAGTAGGCGAGCCGCCTCGGAGGAGCGACTTCAACGACCGGCTCTTCTTCGCGCACGATTTCCAGGTGATAGAGATACCTGACGAAGTCCGTCTGGATGGACTCCATCATCTCCTGGAACATGTTGAAGCCCTCATTCTTGTAGGCAACCAAGGGATCTATCTGGGCAAGAGCCCGGAGCCCGATGCCCTCCCGGAGATAGTCCATCTCATAGAGGTGGTCGCGCCATTTGGCATCGATGGTGCGAAGCAAGACCCACCTCTCCATCTCCCGCATCGTGGGTGCCCCAAATCGCTCCTCCCGTTCCTCGTAAACACCCATCGCATCTTCGATCACACGGTCGGCGACCTCCTCCGCGTCCAACTCTGTGGGATCGCCGAACGCCTCCACTGTGAGGCTGGTGGGGAAGAAGTTGCGCATCGTAGCCATCAGCTCGCCGAGGTCCCATTCTTCGGAGAAGCGGGACGAGCCCGTGAAGACAGCCACTTCCTGCCGGAGAATCCTTTCGATGATGCTCAAGACATCCTCACGCAGGTCCTCCCCGCCCAGGATCCGCTGGCGCTGGTTGTAGATCACCTCACGCTGCTTGTTCATCACGTCGTCATATTCGAGCACGCGCTTGCGGATCTGGAAGTTCTGTTCTTCTACTTTCTTCTGCGCATTCTCGACCGAACGGGAGATAAGGCTGTGCTCGATGGGGGTGTCCTCGTCTATGCCGAGCCGATCCATGAGTCGATGGATGCGCTCTCCGCCGAAGATTCGCAGCAGGTCATCCTCCAGGGAGATCACGAACTGGCTCGCGCCCGGGTCCCCCTGGCGGCCGGAACGTCCGCGGAGCTGGTTGTCAACCCGCCGGGCTTCGTGCCGCTCCGTGCCGAGGACGAATAGCCCGCCCACGTCCACCACGCCCGTCCCCAGCTTGATGTCGGTTCCGCGGCCGGCCATGTTCGTAGCGATGGTGACCGCTCCCGGCTGGCCGGCTTGAGCGACGATCTCCGCTTCCTTGGCGTGATGCTTGGCGTTCAAGACCTCATGCGGGACACCGCGCCGCTTCAGCATCTCGGACAGACGCTCGGACTTCTCTACCGAGATGGTACCGACCAGTATCGGCTGCTTCCGCTGGTGGCAATCGGCGATGGTATCGGCGGCGGCCTTGAATTTAGCCTTCTCGGTCTTGTAGATGAGATCGTTGCGGTCATCGCGGACCATGGGCTCGTTGGTGGGGATTACCACTACCTCCATGCCGTAGATCTCGCGGAATTCGTCGGCTTCGGTGGCCGCCGTTCCGGTCACCCCACCAGCCTCACAGTGGAGGCGGAAGTAGTTCTGCAGAGTGATGGTGGCAAGCGTTTGGTTCTCTTCCTTGATCTTGACGCCTTCTCGGGCCTCAATGGCTTGGTGGAGGCCCTCGGAGTACCGCCGTCCTTCCAGGACCCGCCCGGTGAACTCGTCGATGATCTTCACCTCGCCGTCCTGGATGAGATAGTCCACATCACGCTTGAAGAGGGCCTCCGCCCGTAGCGCCTGCATCAGGTGGTTGACGAGTTGGCCCGAGAGGTCCTCGTAGATGTTATCGATGCCGAGTTCCTTCTCCACTCGGGCAAGGCCCGTTTCGGTGATGGCAACCGTGCGCTTCTTCTCGTCGACCTCGTAATCCTCGTCCTCGCCGGGCTTGAGCCGACGTGCGATGCGCGCGAAGTCGTAGTAGGTCTTTGCTGCGCGCTCCCCAGGGCCGGATATGATGAGCGGGGTCCGCGCCTCGTCTATGAGGATGGAGTCGACCTCATCCACGATGCAGTAATGGTGGCCCCGCTGCACCTGCTGATCCGGCCGCAACACCATGTTGTCCCGAAGGTAATCGAAGCCGAACTCGGTGTTCGTCCCATAGGTAACGTCGGCGGCGTAGGCTTCCCGCCGCTCCGGAGCCTCCATAGCATTCTGAAGCGCCGAGACCGTGAGGCCCAGAAACTCATAGACCGGGCCCATCCAAGCTGCGTCGCGGCCGGCCAGATAGTCGTTGACAGTCACCAGGTGAACGCCTTTGCCGGCGAGAGCATTGAGGTAGACCGGCATCGTGGCCACGAGGGTCTTGCCCTCGCCGGTCTTCATCTCGGCAATGGAGCCCTGGTGTAGCACAACCGCCCCCATGACCTGGACATCGAAGGGGCGCATGCCCGTTGTTCGCCGCGCTGCTTCGCGGGCCACTGCAAATGCTTCGGGCAGAAGGTCATCGAGTGTTTCGCCCTGTTCGAGGCGACTTCTGAATTCTAGGGTCTTCGCTTTGAGGGCATCGTCGGACAGCGGGGCGATGTGCTCGTCCCACGCTGCGACCTCAACCACGGCCTCCTCGAGCCGTCTGAGTTTCTTGCCCTCTCCAAAACGGAGGACTTTGTCAACAACCTTGATCATCGATCGCGCCTCTCGACTAGCGGGTAAGCAGCCACCCCGAGCCTATCCGGCGCGCCCCCTGGGAGGCGCCGCAAAACGAAGCCCCGGCCGTCTTCCAGCAGCCTTCTCAGCTCTGGGCTTCAATCAGGCCATAGTTCCCGTCGCGGCGCCGGTAGACTACCGCCGTCTCCTGGCTCTCTGCGTTAGTGAACACATAGAAGTCGTGGCCAACCAACTCCAGTTGCAGCGCCGCCTCTTCCGGGGTCATCGGTTTGATCATGAACTGCTTGGTTTTGACAATTCGCGGCGCGGGTGTTTCTTCCTCGACAACCTCACTGACCTCCGGCGCCACAAAGCCCTCCGAAGCGAGGACTTCCTTGTGGGCGCCCTGTGAACGCGCAACCAGCTTGCCGCGATATTTCTTCACCTGCCGTTCCAGCTTGGCAAATACGAGATCGATAGAGGTGTAGACGTCGGGAGTAGCCTCGCGCGCCCTGATGGTGGGGCCTTTTGTGAAAATGGTGGCTTCAACCACCTGATTATCGGGGATACTGGGGTTCTTCTCCGTCCAGAGCTCGACCTCGCAGCGCGTAACATCCGCGAGGTACTTGCCCAGCTTGCCTATCTTTTCCTGGGCATATGAAGAGGTTGCCTCCGTGAGGACGAGATTCCTACCTTTGACCGTGAGATTCACGACGGTCTCGCTCCTTCACTCGTAGTCCGACGCCGCCCCAGAAACGGATTTCCCAGGCAGCCTGCTGCTTTCTTGGGAACGATGAAAGATATCACATACCCCCTTAATCGTGTCCTTGTCCTCTCGGTGCCACTGCCCTGGAAAACGTAAACACATGAACCGGGAGTCCCGTGTGCGAAGCCAGCACAGACGAGACTGCGGCTGCCGTAGCCCCGGTGGTATAGACGTCGTCTACCAGTATGATGGCTGAGTACCTGAGCACGCTTCCCGTGCCTTGCCGACCTTTGCCGTGTCGGAGACCGGACGAACCCATTCGGGGCGAACCGATCACAGACGAACTGATTCTTTTCTCGATATCCGGCCGGGGGGAAAAGGCCCCCCGGAGGTTGCTGAGTCTGTCCGCTCTCCCCAGGCCTTTCTGATGCGCAGTACCGGCCGTCTTAGCCACCAACTCCGCGCACGAGAGCAGGGGCGGGCCGGAAGCCAACTCGCGGGCAAGAATCTCCGCCTGGTTGTAACCGCGTTCCCGCTTCGCCGACTTGTGCGAAGGAACCCAGGTGGCAAACACTTCGGCCGGCGGGGCTGTAGAGGCAACGAAGTCGCGAAAGGCCGGACGGGCCAGATCGGCCATCAACCGCCCCAGGACGGGTTGGCCTCCGAACTTCAACTCGGACACCAGGCTGCGGGCCACCCCCTCGTGGCAAAACGCACTGCGCGCGCTCCGATATTCGAGCTCTCTGGTCATGCAGGCGGAGCAGCGTCCGCACACCAGCGGTTTGGGTCCGGGTTCTCCGCACCGCGGGCAACACTCCCTGCCGGCTTCCACCAGTGTTGCCCTGCAAGACTCGCAGAGATGAACCTCGAAGTCGCCACAGCCCACACAGCGAGGTGGGAACAGAACCGACAGCAGCGGCTCGACAAGCGATTCCCGACACCATGCCGCGACGGACACGCTACCGCCCACGTTCGCGGGCCGTAAACCGTTGGCCCAGCACCCCTCCGACGAGTATCGATCCCTCGGGAACCAGGGAATTCGGAAGGACCACGCCGTTGACGAGGTGGCATCCTTCTTCAATCCGGCACCCATCCCCCACCACCAGGGGGCCCTCAAGAACGGCGCCCTCGCTGATTTTGCAGGACCGTCCCACAAGAACCGGCGGCTCAACCAAAACACCGTCATCGATCGCGGATTCGCCTTCGATCCAAAAACCCGGACGCACCTCAGCGCCAGGTATTTCGACCTCCACCCGCCGGCTCAAGGCGTCAACATTGCTCCGCATGAACTCGGTCAGATTCCCGACGTCATTCCAGTAGCGTCCCGTCGGATGGATGTGAAACGGTATGTGCTCACGCAGAAGGTCGGGGAATAGCCGGCTTCCGAAATCATCGAACTGCCCGGCCGGAATCTGATCGAATATCTCGGGTTCAAAAACATAGATGCCGCAATTGCAGAGGTGGGATCGCGCTTCTTCGAGACTCGGCTTCTCCTGAAAACCCACGACACGGCCATCGTCATCAGCCAAGACCACGCCATAGAGGCTTGGGTTTGCGACCTCTTTCACGGCCAATGTCGCGATTGAGCCTTCACGCTTATGAGCGGCAATTAGGCCGGTGAGATCGATATCGGTGACGGCGTCTCCGCTCATCACAACAAACGTGTCGCCGTCGAGAAAGCTCTGATTATTCTTGACGCCGCCTGCTGTTCCCATCAGCTCGGGCTCAAACGAATAGCTGAGGTTCACACCAACTTGGCCGCCGTCGCCGAAATAGCCCGTGATGACCTCAGGAAGGTGATGAAGATTCAGAATTATGTCGACCAGCCCGTGCCGGCGAAGAAGGCCAATGATGTGGAACAGAGCGGGCCGGTTGACAATCGGGGCCATGGGCTTGGGAACCAGATCGGTGATGGGATGCAGTCTCGTTCCTTTGCCCGCAGCCATGATCATGACCTTCATGGGTTCTCCTATCGCGTCGAACATCAGACGTCAAATCTGACGCGGCCGGCCCCTTGCTTCGAGTTGCCGCAGGCTTTCCTCGAACGGCGGTCGGGCAACACCTCGCTCTGTGATGATAGCCGTCACATTACGTGCAGGCGTAATGTCAAAGGCGGGATTGCGCACGCGAACTCCAGGTGGGGCCCAACAGACATCGCCGTAGCCGGTGACCTCTGAGGCATCACGCTCTTCGATGGGGATGACGCTACCGTCCGCGAGCCTTCGATCAACCGTAGAAGAAGGAGCCGCTACAAGAAACGGAATGCTGTGCTCCTTGGCCAAAACCGACACTGTATAGGTGCCAATCTTGTTGGCCACGTCACCATTGGCCGCGATGCGGTCGGCCCCTACCACCACATGGGTTATCAAAGCCTTGCTCATGAAGTAGCCCGCCATGTTGTCCGTGATCAGCTCCACCGGAATGCCGTCCTTGATCAGTTCCCAGACCGTCAGCCGTGCCCCCTGAAGAAGGGGCCTTGTCTCATCGGCGATGACCCGCAGCCGAGGGTTGCGGGCGAACGCCGACCTGATGACCCCCAGCGCCGTCCCATACCCTGCCGTCGCCAACGCTCCGGCGTTGCAGTGCGTGAGCACCACGGGGTTCTCGCCCTGTATCAGATCAGCCCCGTTCTCACCGATGGCCCGGCAAAACGCCAGATCGTCCTTGTAGATCTGGACCGCACGCCGCTCCATCTCCGTGGTGATCTCGGCGGGGGACAGATCTTCTCGCCTCCAGATCGCCTCCATCTCCTCGAGCGCCCAGGGAAGGTTATAGGCGGTAGGTCGAGTAGCGAATAGGCCTTCCGATGCAGCTTGGACGGCCCCGCGGAAGGCAGCAGGATCATCTGCATGCTCCATCAGTGCTGAGCTGGCCGCGAGTGCCATACCCATCGCGGCGGCTACGCCGAGCGCCGGAGCCCCACGAACGGCCATCGAGCAGATGGCATCAGCCACGTCTTGCCACGTCCGGCAGTGAAGGTATGTCTCCTGCAGCGGCAGGCGCCGCTGATCTATCATCACCACTTCACCGCCGCGCCACTCGACGGTCGGCACCCCACCCACGCAGCCCACACCCGGTACCAGCGTCATGACACTCAAGTCCCCATGTTCCAGCTGGCCAGATACTCTACCTGCTCGGGCGTGAGCACATCGATGCTGCTTCCCAGAGAGGCGAGCTTGAGCCTGGCGATCTCGGCGTCCATCTCGGCCGGAACGTCATACACGCGCTTCTGCAGCTTGTCTGCGTTCTTGACCATGAACTCTGCAGCCAGGGCCTGATTGGCAAAACTCATGTCCATGACGCTGGAAGGGTGGCCCTCCGCAGCAGCGAGGTTGATCAGACGACCTTCGCCCAAGAGATAGATGTTGCGACCGTCCGACAGGGTGTACTCATCTACATATTCGCGGATCCGCCGGTTCGCCACCGACATCGCCTCCAGTGCGGGGATGTCGATCTCCACGTTGAAGTGACCCGTGTTCGCAACGATCGCGCCGTCCTTCATGACGGCGAAGTGCTCCCCTCTGATGACGTGGATGTCCCCGGTCGCGGTGACGAAGATATCGCCGATCGGGGCGGCCTCCGCCATGGTCATCACCCTGAACCCGTCCATGATGGCCTCGAGAGCGCGCAGCGGATCAACCTCAAGCACCACCACATCGGCTCCGTGTCCCTTGGCCCGCATGGCAAATCCGCGCCCGCACCAACCGTAGCCCACGACCACCACGACCTTGCCGGCGATGAGGCGGTTCGTCGCCCGCACGATGCCGTCAAGGGTTGACTGCCCCGTCCCGTAGCGGTTGTCGAACATATGCTTTGTCATCGCCTCATTTACGGCGATGATGGGATAGAGAAGCACGCCGTCCTTTTCCATCGACTTCAGGCGTATCACGCCGGTGGTGGTCTCCTCCGTGCCCCCGATCACTCCCGCAGCTGCGTCCCTCCGCTCGCTGTGGAGCAAGCCGACGACATCCGCCCCGTCGTCCATGGTTATCTGGGGCCTGGAATCGATAACGCTTTGGATATGGCCGTAGTACGTATCGCGATCTTCTCCTTTGATGGCGAAGGTGGGCACGGCATATTCCTGAACCAACGCCGCCGCCACATCGTCCTGCGTCGACAAGGGGTTCGACGCGCAGAGCGCCAGTTGCGCCCCGCCTGCCTTGAGGGTCCGCATGAGGCTCGCGGTCTCGCTGGTAACGTGCAGACAGGCCCCAATACGGATGCCTTTGAGAGGTTGCTCTTTGGCAAACCGCTCACGAATGAGTGCCAGTACCGGCATCTCTTTCTCGGCCCACTCTATCCGCAAGACCCCGGCCGCAGCCAGGCTCGTGTCTTTCACATCGTGATCGACCACTACACCTCTCCCTTTCTCAGTCTTCTCCTCCCACCACTACGGCCGCAGCCAGGTGGATTCCCAGATGCGCAGCCAGAAGAGCAACGGGCAGCAACTGGGAGCTCACTGCATCCATCTGCTGACTCTGCGCCATCTGAGCCTCAAACTCGAGCATGCTCGACGTGTCGCGGACTCCTCCGACAATTCCGCGCTTCAGGGACAAGTCTACGGTTCCACGCAGCCTTCGGACCACGACCTCCGGGTCATACATCCCGGCTGTAACTGGAAAGCGCGGTCCGAGATGATCGTCGTTAGGACCGATCAGCGGCGACCGCCAAGCCAGGTTGACGTGATCGGCGACAGCGATTACCCGCGCTTCGGCGCCGGCCGTGCTGCCAACGGCGAGCCCCTTTCCCCAGCAAACGTAACCTACCACAGCAGGCTGCGCTTCGTCGCTTTCGGGCAGACGATCAGGGTCCGCCCCCAGAAGAGCCGCCCTGATGCTGTAGACCTCAGCCCCGGTCAGTGGCCTACAGAAGGAGGCCCAAGTCAATCCCGATAACGTCACCACCTCGCTTTCGCTCCCGGCCAGGGCCGCTGCGATCGTACCCATCGCTACTACGCCCGCGGCATCGCTCTCCGCACTCGCCGAGGGAGTGAGAAGAACCCTCATGCCTACCTCGCGCTGGGTTGTCAAGCCTGGAGACTTCAGGGTGTGGGCATTCTGACCATGGATTCAGCAACCGTCAAGAGCTCGTCCCTGCTGAGTACGTAGGACAGCGTGTTGGACACCCAGTAGAGCACCCCGTCCTGCTTCCACCAGATGTGGTCGACCTTCTGGTTGCTACCGACTATCGTGTAGGTGATCCCGCCATCCTTCACCCCTATGCCTTTGCTCGCCGCCGGCGCATCGGTCCATACAGTTTCAGTTATCCCCATGTACTCATCGGTTTTCCGACCGTTCAATCTGAGCTGGTAGATCATCTTGAAAGCGGGCTCCGTGCCGCCACCGGTATTGATATCATAGGTCGCTCCCGTGGGGGGCATCCGATCATAGTATTTGAAGCCTTCGGGAAGATACGACGGTGCCTCCACTGCGAACGGGACCATCTTGGCCAAGGCTTTCCATTCGCTGCTGTTGGGGACGCTATCCGGTCCCGGAGGGAGGGCAAAGTCTTTGGGAAGAACAAAGTCCTCCCCCAAAGTGAGCGTCACACGAGCAACGGAACTCGTCCTGATCACGGAGTCGGTACCGACCACTTCGGCGACGAGTCTCGCGGCGGAGGCCTGTCCGCTCGGATAGCTGACCTTCGTCACCCTGAGACCCGTCTGCGAAGCATTGCCTAGGCTGCCGATGGTAGCGCCCAGGCTGGTGAGCCAATTGGACGCCGCCGCGCCTTCGCCGGATCGGCCGTTGGCATTGAGTATGTCCACTTGGATACCGGCTAAGTCGGTCTTTCCGGTCGTTGAGGTCGACACCCCTGACGACCCACCGGTGGAGCTATCAGAGGACGACGTGCTGCCCTTGGCGGATGTCGCGGTCAGATCGACCACGGGCGGCACGTTCAGGAAGTCCGTGACTGCCTTGGCGATCGTGGCCTCATCGGCAACCACATATGAGATTCCGCCGATGGTCGGAGTGTCCCCGTTGATGCTTACTTGCCTCATGCGGCTACCGGGAAGCCTTACACCCCAGTACGCGAGTTTGAGAAAATCGTTTGCCCCCAGGTCCGTGCTGATATTGTCAAACAAGGCAGAAATAAGGGCCGGCAGCTTGAAAGGCAGGTTCCAGCCCATCGCTTGCTCGCGCAGGGCCGCCAGGAATCGCTGCTGCCGTTGCATCCTACCGAAGTCGCCGGTGAGGTCATGTCTGAAACGTACGTAGTCGAGAGCATCGCTGCCCTTGAGAAGCTGGTAGCCGGGGGCAAGCTTGATCGTTTCGTAGTCCTGCGCTGAACTCTGAACGTGGTAGTAGCGGCGGTCCACGTCAACGTACACACCACCCAGCGCATCCGTCATGTCCTGAAAAGCTTTGAAATCGACCTCCATGTAATGGTTGATATCGATCCCGGTGAGCGCCTCGACGGTCTTGATGGTGAGCGCCGGTCCGTCGATTGCATAGGCCGCGTTGATCTTGTCCGTACCGTGACCGGGTATCTGGACCCTCAGGTCACGGGGGATGGACAAGATGGACAGATAATCGTTGTCCGGGTCGATGTGCAGGATGATTATGGTGTCCGAACGCCCGTATTCCTCATTGTCCTGGGCTCGATGATCGGAACCTAGCACGAGCACGTTCATTGCTGATGGGGATGCGGGGACGTCGACGGTCACTCCAGGGAGGGTGCTGGAAGGCTTGTCCGTGAGCTGAGTCTTAACCTCGACGGGGACCCGTGCGTTGGATGCGACCACCTGGCTCCTGAACCAGAGGTAGGAACCACCCGCCACTCCCATAACCAATACGAGCAGGCCCACGATGGACCATAGCAGAATGCGCTTCCAACGCTTTTTTGGGCGGCCTTCAGTTTCGTAGACCGTGTACTGCTTGTCGTTCAGAGCTTCCTCCCCGGCGCTGCCGGCCGCGGCCTACTGCGACTTGGGAATCGCGATCATCGACTCGGCAACCTTCAGCAGTTGCGCCTTGGTCAGGTAATACGACAGTGTATTCGAGACCCAGTAGAGCGTGCCGTTCTCTTTCCACCAGATGCGTTCAACCTTCTGATTTGTTCCCACGATGGTGAAAGTTACACCGTTGTACTTCACCTCGACGCCCTTGCTGGCAGCCGGAGCATCAACCCAGGAGGTCTCCATAATGCCCATGTACTGATCTGTGATAACGCCCTCGCTGTTCGTATACTGATAGACCATCTTGAGACCGGGCTTGCCGGCATCGCCGGGCACGATGTCATAGGTCTCTCCCTCCATGGGCCTGCGGTCGACATACCGGCATTCCTTTGGTAGGTAACCCGGGGCCATCACCGGGAAAGAGCTAGCGTCCGCTAGCAGACCCCACAGGCGAGCGTTCTCGATTTTGGTGGGATCGGTGATGAACGGGGTGGTATCCGACGTAGCAGTGGTGGACGTTGTTGGGGTCCCAGTCGTGGCCGAGCCGGTGGTGCCACCGCCGGAGCCCCCGGAGTTGCCGCCTCCAGCGGGAGGTGTTATCAGCTTGTCTACCGCCTCGGCAACCGCTCCCTCCGGGGGAACGACGAATGATTCCCCGTTGATCACCGGAGTGTCTCCAGTGATGCTGATCTGCCGGATACGGCTGCCGTCAAGCTGGATAGCCCACTTGGCCAGCCTCAGTAGCGCCATACGCGAGATCGTCGTCTCGACATTGCTGGTGAGGGCATCGATCAAGTCC
>JAMDEO010000234.1 GCA_023483915.1 Actinomycetota bacterium | reverse complement strand
AGGTGGGGGATCACAGCCGGAGCCATCCTGTTCTGACAGGGCTGTCAAGATCGGGCATGGCTTCCCAGATCGGAGCGGGAACCGACGCGTTCCGCAGGCTGACCGGCGCACGGACCGTCCCCCTTTTCCGTCCCCCTTATGGGTCGACGAATGGGGCGGTGGCAGCGGTTGCGGGCTCTGAGGGCTTTGCCTACGAGGTCTTGTGGGATGTCGATCCACGTGACTGGGCAGGCGGCTCGGCAAAGAGCATCGCCGACCACGTTGTCGGCCACGCCCACAACGGCGCCATCGTGGTGATGCACATGTCGGCGCCCCACACGGCCGAAGCAATCCCGTTGATCGCGAGCCGCCTTCGGGCCAAGGGTTATGAGTTGGTCACCGTTTCCGAGATGCTCAAGGGTGATCGCCTCTTTCTCGATGTCGATAGCGGCACCCAGCAGGGTGAAGCGATCGCCAGGATGTTTGATCTGGGCTTCATGAGCGGCTACGACCGCAACTACTTCGGGCCCGCAGAGACGATCACTCGGGCTCAGGTCGCAAAAGTTGCCGCCCTGGTGGGCGGAATACACACTCCGCAGGTGGAATCGGCGGATGCCCCCCACTTCTCAGACGTGCCGGTGAAGCACGACTCCCAGGGTAACCCCATCGCTTACCCGTTTGATTACGTGGAGGAGGCTGCGGGCGCGGGGCTGGTGACAGGCTCGGTGGGCGCCGATGGGATCGCCCTGTTCAATCCCAATGCAACCATCGCACGGGTGCAGTTTGCCCAGATCCTTGCGCGGATGGCGCGGCAACTAAAGGGATACACGGACGCGCCGCCGGGCGGGTCACTTGCCCCAGCGGGGGCAGGTGACTTGCAGGCCGCGGCCGCGGCCGAACCGGCGACCGCCGCTGCAATCGCCGCCGTCGACCCCGCGCCCATCGGTCTGGAGCTCGCCGGCCTGGAGCCCGCCAGTCTGGGGCCCGCCGCAACGTTTGCAGACGTCCCCGAGTATGCGGCGGCCGATGTTGCCCTTGTTACGCGCCTTGGCTTGATGTCCGGGTATTCGACGGGCGAGTTCGGGGTCTGGGCAGGTGCCAAGCGCGGCCAGGTTGCGCTGGCTATGAGCCGTTTCCTCGACCTCCCTGACAACAGCTCAATTTGAAATCGAGCCCTCTCCGGGTGGCACCGCAGGCAGGCTGACGACGACGTCGAGGCCGCCTTCCGGCTGGGCGGAGATCGCAACGTCACCACCGTGTGCAGACGCCACCGACTTCACGATGGACAGTCCCAAGCCGAACCCCCCTGTCTTCCTGCTACGGGATTTGTCGGGCCTGTAGAAGCGGTCGAAGAGCCGATCGACTTCTTCAGGTGGGACAACCGGCCCGCTGTTCTTCACTTGCAGAAAGACCCGGTCACCCGCCGCGAAGGTGTGGACGCTGAACCATCCGTCCTGATTGTTGTGCCGCACGGCATTCTCCACCAGGTTCCCGACCAGCCTCTCCAGCAGCACCCGGTCGCCCTTGATGAGGCCCGGCTTCAGGTCCAACTCCAGGCGGAGGCCAATAGCGTCGGCCTCAGCCGAGGCGAGTTCCACTTGGCTTTCCGCCAGCTCGGCCAGGTCGAGACCGACCAGATTGAGGGAGCTGTCGGCGCGAGCCAGCACGAGCAGGCCGTCAATCAGCCTCTCGCTGCGATCCACAGCCTCATTGACTGCAGCGCCCATCTCTCAGAGCTCGTCCTGGGAGACATTCGGATCGGCAAGCGCCACATCGAGCTCGGTTCGGATGATCGTGAGAGGTGTCCGCAACTCGTGCGACGCGTTGGCGACGAACTCCTTCTGGGCACTGAAGGCTGTGTCCAGCCGGGCGAGCATGGCGTCGAATGTGTCGGCCAATTCCTTCAATTCGTCTCGCGGCCCCCGGAGGGCGATGCGTTCATGCAGGGTTGATTCCGAGAGTCTCCGCGCAGTGCTGGTAATGGCGTGGAGCGGTTTCAGCATTCTCCCCGCGAGAAGCCAGGCCAGCCCAAACGTAATCACCGCCATGATGGCAAGGGCCAGGACTGAACGGATCCAGAGCTGCTGCAGCGCCTCGTGTCTGAGTTCCTTCTGGGCTTCATCCAGGAGCCGCGGCAAGGGGATGCCGTTGATAGTAACGTAACGCTGAAACTCTCCGGGAACCCCGGCCGGGCCGAAAGGCCCCCCGAACTCAAGGGCTTCCGGTGGGATGCCGAACCTCTCGGCCACTGCGGCCCGGGCCTTTTCGGGCGCCGGGTTGAGGCTGTCGCGAACCATGAGGAAGTTGATCGTTATCAGGAGGATGCCTGCCAGCAGGAAGAGTCCGCCGTACCAGAGCGTCAGCTTCAAGCGAATGGTGAGGCCCCTCCGGCCCGACCTATTCTGGGTCGCGTCTACTACTGCAGTGCCTGACGAATCGACCGGGACGTCTATCCCGGAGTTGGTCGCGGTTCCGTCGACCTCTGGGCCCGCAGCAGGGACCGGGGTGCCGCCTGCAAAGGACGCGCTATCGTGAGTCATATCTTGTAGCCTACGCCGGTGACCGTCTCGATGAGCGGCGGATCCCCGATCTTTCTGCGCAGGGTCATAATGGTGACCCGAACGACATTGGTAAACGGATCGGTGTTCTCATCCCACACCTTTTCCAGAAGCTCTTCTGTACTCACTACTTTGCCTTCGGCAGATAGCAGGACTTCGAGGAGGGCGAATTCTTTCTTGGTCAGACCGAGATCGACACTGCCCCGTTCGGCGACGTGACGCGCCGGGTCGAGGACCAGGTCCCCCATTCGCAGCACCGGGGGTACCGGTGGGACGGCCCTACGGCCGAGGGCTCGAATCCGAGCGATCAATTCCTGCAAGGCAAAGGGCTTGGGGAGATAGTCGTCGGCGCCCAGATCGAGACCTCCGCAGCGATCTTCGATGGAACCCGCGGCCGTGAGCATAAGGATCCGTGCGAGAGTCTGCTTTGACACCAACTGGCGGCAGACCTCGTCACCATGAACCACAGGGAGGTTGCGGTCGAGAACGACTACGTCATAGCTATTGACGGCGGCCTTGTTGAGGGCGGCCCTACCGTCCAAAACCACGTCGACCGCCATGCCCTCGCGACGCAGACCGCGCGCGATGGTATTGGCGAGCCGTTCTTCATCTTCGACTAGGAGCACACGCATGGCCGAAGTTTACGCGAAATCCGGTAAAGCCCCCATAAAGGCCCGCTTACGCGGTCTTTATGCTTGTACGGGTACGATTCGGCTCACACCAGCATGGTCCGGGTGAGTCCCGGGTAGAATATGCTGACTCGAAGCTTCCGGGAGGTATTCAATATGGCGTCACAGGATTCGGTGCCGACTCGCCACCGCGGCGGGGACTGCGGTGGATGGTCGTTGAAATAGTGGTCGCCTTCGCCCTCATCGGCGGTGCGGCCTTTGGATTGGCAGCGTGCACCACTCAGACCGGCTCTGGGACAAGCACACCCGCAGCGCCTATCACAACAGCGCCTCCGGCCACCCAGGCGAAGACCCAGAGCACCGCGTCGACGGGTGGCGCGGGTGTCACGGTTACCACATCGACCGGGGCCCTCGACGGACTGGCCAGTCCCGCGGAGGCCGTCGCTGCGAAGCTGGCGCCAAGCGTGGTCAACATCGCTATGTCCGGCACGATCGCAGGGCCTTTCGGGGAACAGCAATCCTACTCAGGCGAAGGCTCCGGAGTGATATACACGGCCGACGGGATGATCCTTACCAACAACCACGTAGTTACAGACGATAACGGCGACCCGGTCGGCAAGCTGACCGTCACACTCACCACTGGTGAGAAACTGAGCGCCACCATCGTCGGCCGCGATCCTCTGACCGACCTGGCGGTGATCAAGGTCAATGCTTCCACCCGGCTTCCAGTGGCCACCTTCCTCAATGACCAACCGACGGTCGGCGAATACGCCGTAGCCATCGGCAGCCCGCTGGGCTACGAGAACTCGGTTACTCTCGGTATAGTTTCGGGTCTGGCCAGGAGTATTCCGGGCGTCACGGGGACTGAGGGGGTAGCCCTGAATAACCTCATCCAGACCGACGCCCCCATCAGCCCTGGAAACTCAGGCGGAGCGCTTGCCAATGCCGACGGACAGGTCATCGGAATCAACGTGGCCTATTTGCCCCCAGCTTCAACAGGAGCCGTCAATATCGGGTTCGCGATTCCGGCCGTCGTCGCAACGCAGGTAGCAGATGAGATCATCAAGACCGGCAAAGCTACTCACGCTTATCTCGGAGTGGGCACGCAGACGGTCACCCCCGACCTCCAGCAGCAGTTCGGACTGTCCAGATCGAGTGGGATCTTGGTGGCGGAGATCACCCCGGGTGGACCTGCCGACAAGGCGGGTATCAAGCAGGGCGACATCGTGACCAAGATCGACGGCACAGACATGACAGTCTCTAGCGACCTGCTGGTGGCAATCCGGGACAAGAAACCTGGCGACACGGTCCAAGTGACTATCGACCGCAACGGCAGCGAGTCGACTGTGGCGGTCACTCTCGAGGAGAGGCCGGCCAACCTGCAGTGAACCGTCCGACTGCCCCGAGCTCAGCCGGCTCAGGGTCGCTTAGCTCGACTGGATCGGGGTCGACCAAGCCAGCTCGGGGGCAGTCGACCTGCCCGCAAAAGGCGACCTGCCCGGCGAGGGTGGATCGACTACCGAACAGAGAAACTGCGCTCGCCCTTGGGCTCCTCATCGTGGATGTCGACGTTGGTGACGTCCGCGCGGTCAGGTCCTCGGTTGGTCCAGGCCAGCATTTCGTTGACTGCCTCGGCGTTCCCCTCGTAGACGGCTTCAACGCGGCCATCGGGTAGGTTGCGGACCCAACCCTTGACTCCCAGCCGGCCGGCGACTTGCCAGGCGCTATCGCGAAACCAGACCCCCTGGACCCTGCCTTCGACGAACACATGTACGCGGCGTGCGTTGCTTGGTATTACCATCATTCCACGCGGGCAAAATTGGGCTCGGACAGTTCCTCACCCTCTTAGGATGCGGAGTCCCCTGTGCTTGCGGGTTTGCCTCCGCCTTATTCGGTAGACGAGCAGGAAGAGAAACAGCGCCAGAAGGGCGCCGATCAGAGGCACAAGGACGAACAGCAGCGTCCCGATGAGGACGATCACGTCAGCATAGATGCTCATGAATATTGCCGGCCCCGTATCGGCGCCCACAGGGGGGCGCAGCGACCTGAGGGCATTGTCCGCCAGTCCTGCGATCACGAGGCCGAGGATGCCGCACACGGTCATGGATATCCAGCCCTCAGGAGCCATGACAGCCGCAAAGACAAGGCCGCCGAGGACAATCTTGATCGGCTGCATGACCTGATCGCGGGTGTGGCTCCACTTGGGGAACTTGTCCATGACTAGCTCGGCAACGGCCAGGACGAAGAAAAGGATGAGGACCCATGTCTTGTGCAGGAATGCGAAGGGGGTGTCATCGAGAACGGGGGCACTGGCAAAAGCCAGGCGCGAGTATAGGGCGAGAAAAGCTATGGGAAGGAAGGCCCGTACGCCGGAGAGGACGGCCAGACCGGCCCCCATGCAAGCCCGTGCATAGATGCTGTTGAAAACAACGTCCATAACGGGAAGTCAGAATATCACGGGGAACCTGCGTCCATGATGCGTTCCGCGACAGTGGGCGCGGCGCAGGCGCGCTGCGACAACGCGGTTGGTGGCAGCCCCGGGTGCCCCATGGGCGGGGCTGCCGCCCCAAAAGATCCGGGGCCGGCAGCGCCGGCCCCGGATCCAAAAGGGAACGGATCAGGATTTCAAATGAGAATCTCATCCACCGGGTAACGCATCTTGCCCAGGAACTTGTCTGCCGGGTAGCCCACGGCCACGAGCGCGGTAGGTACGATGTTCGCCGGAAGTTTCAGGATCTTGGCGAATTCCCCCGGCTGGAAGGCCGTCATGGGGCCTGACGCCAAGCCAAGGGAATAGGCGCCGTTGACCGCGTTGCCTAACATGATATAGACCTGGTTCTGCGACCACTGGAGCTTCTGCTCGGGACTCATGCCGTTAGAGACGTTGGCCGCCAACTCCACCATGGCACTGCGCATGTCGTCGGGCGCGTTGGCTGCGGCGAGGGTCTTGTCGAACTTGGCGATGATCGCCGGATAGTCCACATCGGCGCACAGAACGAGAAGATGGGAGCAGGTCTTGACCTGATTCTGTCCCCAGGTGGCCTCGAAGAGCTTGTCCTTGGTCTCCTGGTCGGATACAACCTTGATCCTCCAAGGCTGCAGGTTAATCGCGGACACCGAGTAGCTCATGATCTCGAGAAGCTCGCGGATGGTCTCCTCGGGAACCTTCTTATCTAGATATTGGCGGCAGGCGTAACGATTCTTGACGATTTCCTTGAACTCCATGCGAGTGGGACCTCACTTCGGTTTGTGAACTATCGGATGCTGGCGAGTATAACAAGGTAATGACCATGGGGGCCGCGGATCAAACCTGTGATCAAAGCTGCGCCCCAAGTGGTGACGGGGTGCCGGCGCGCCCGGTGGCGACGGGTTGCCTGGCGAAGAACTTGGGACAGAGGCCGCGACCCTCGACCACGGGGGCGGTGACTTTCGGGCCGCCTTCCTGTGATCGGGGCCCGCAGTGTTAAAATCTTGCCCCCGTGCCCTCGTAGCTCAGGGGATAGAGCAAAGGTTTCCTAAACCTTGTGTCGCGCGTTCGATTCGCGCCGAGGGCACCTCAGGTTTATCCTGCACAGAAGCAACTTCTTGTGTTGCAGCCTCGGTCATCTTGACTCCAAAATCACCATTTGACAACCAAGTTGACAACCACCAGCTCATTTCAGTGCCCTTTTTGGCCTGTCAGCGCCGCGTCCATCCGGTCGGCGGCGTCTTGCTTGAGAGCGTCAACAACATGGGAATACGTGTTCATCGTTAAGCTGATCTGAGAGTGTCCTAGGGTCTCCATGACAGTACGGGGAGAGACCCCCTGCGTCAAGAGCAGCGACGCGCAGCAATGTCGAAGATCATGAAACCGTTGGTCACGGAGCCCGGCGGCTTTCAGCAGCTTCTTGTACTCCACCCACAGTCTATGACTGTCTAACGCCGTGCCGATCTTGGTTGTGAACACATGGCCGGTGTCTTGCCAGCGCTTACGGCCCCAAGCGGCCTCCTGTTTTTGCTTCAGTCTGTGCTGACGGAGGGATTCGACCGCGATCTTGGGTATGGCAACGGTTCTGAGGCTTGACCTGCTCTTGGGAGTAACGAGCTGCAGGCCCTGCCCCTTGACGCGCTGCAGGGCATGTCTGACCTGGAGAAGACCGGCCTCCAGATCCACGTCTTCCCACCTGAGCGCCAGCACTTCACCCTCGCGTAGACCGGTTGCCAAGGTAAGAGTCCAGAGCGCTTCTAGACGGTCATTCTTAGCCGCCCTCAAGAAGGTCTGGACTTCTTCGGGGTCGAAGGGGTTGACCGGATTCTTGACCGTCTTGGGACCGCTGGCAAGGGCCGCAACGTTCCGCGAAACCAGGCCGTCTTTCATCGCCTGATTGAGAGCGTTGCGGAGGACCTCGCGTATTAACTGGACCCTTCGGACAGACAGCCCGTTGTCTCTTCTCTTGTTCAGAAGCCCGCGCACTTGAGCGGGAGTCAACTTGGCCAACTTGGCGGTGCCGATTCCCTTGTTCAGGTGGTTATCAACGATGCTCTTGTAGGTGGCGTAGGTCAGCGGCTTGCAGTTCGGTTTCACAACCTGCTCTAGCCAGGTATTCAAGTAGCTTTCGACGGTCATTCGGCCGTCACCGAGAGGTATGTTGTCGTCGCGCTTTTTGGTCGCGTCGGACAGCTTACCGCGCACTTCTTCGTAAGTCTCGCCGTAGTATGACTTGCGCTTCCTCTTGCCATCTTCCCAGCCGAGATTTACGACCGCGACCCAGCGGCCGTCTTTGCGCTTGCAGATGGTGCCTTCGTTGGGGCCTCTGCGGTTAGCCATTGCGCTTCTCCATGAGTCTGAGGGCCTTGTTGTACGTCTCCTGCATGCTGTGCCAGTTCGAATACGGCCAGGGCTTGCCTGGTATCTGCCCCATCTTAATGGCATCGCCCCATTCACTGTGGATCTGCTGCCAGGGCGTCCCAGCCTCAAGTAGAGGGCGAACGAAGGCGATCATCCTCAAGGTGTCAGCAGACTGGCGTCGGACACGTTTTCTCTTGGGAGAATCGAGGCCGCCAGAATCAAAAATAGCGCCCATGGGGACGAATGCTCGGCTTCCTTCCAGCCTCGCATGGAGCGTATCCCCAAACTCACCTGACAGGGCTCTATCCCGCGCTTCCTTGTAGGCCCGGCCAACCTCGGCTGGTGTGACCTGGTCGCTACCCACCTCTATCGTGAGTCGCATTCTCGGCTCTCCGCCAGGTGCTTCAGCGGGAAGGCTCCCATAAAAAACGTCGGTACGGTTGCCAGCGGATGGGCCGTTGACGTGGACGGTGATCCACGGAAGGTCAAAGGGAGTATCTGCCAGGAGGAACGACACCGCTTGCCATTGCTCCCACCTGGTTAGCTCCGCCAAGTAGGTAGCAATATCCCAAAGCCGAGCGAGGGGCTGACCAGACTCCGCATCTCGCCAAAGCCAGACTTCGGCAGCGGCAAGTGCCCCGGCAATCCTCTCACGCCCCTCAGAATGGTGCGACGCTATCTGTTTCTTGTCCTCTTCCGTGAGCGCTGCTTGCAGCCTTGCATACAACTTTTCGGCGTTCCCAGGGTCTCTTAGGCTTTCGCGAGTTTTGGCCCACACGCCTTCAATCGGAACCATGCGGTTGTCGTTTGCCCTCTGGTCTGAGAAATCCAGCATCTCACGACTGAAAGAGTGGATTGAATACCCCCTGTGGACCTTCAAGGTGAAGAATGAGCCATCTTTTGTCGGCACCTGGAGATAGAGCTGGTCCCCCTCGCGACGCTCGTGCTCCTGCCGTCTGCGCAAGAAACCAGATACCTTACCCAGAGACATGAAGCCGGGCAATGCCAGTACTGAGAGTGCTTCCTTTTGGAGTGGGCGATAGGCAGCCAGCATGGCTTTTGAGTGAATCCGCCACTCCTCGGGCGGGTCTATCGAGACCTCTCGCGTTGTTCGTGGCGAGACGAATGAATAAGGCTTGCCCCGCGCTTCCAGGCTTAGGCCCTTGAAGCCTGGGATGATCCGCCCTTGCACGTCGTCCCAAAGCGCCGCTCCGTCCTGTTCAATGGCTTCGCGAAGCCGCTCCCGATGCGCTTGGCGAACGAGTGAGTCTGCAGACTCCGGTTTATCGACGTCTAGATCATCAACGTTCAGCACGGCGTCCTCTATCACTGCGCCGCCAGCAGCGACAAAGGACCAGACCGCGTCGCTCACCACAACGCCAGCCTCTTTGGCGTGTCGCTTAGCAACGTCAATGATCGCCGTCCTGTCTTCACCTGGTCTCATGTCAATATATAAGCACTCTAAAACTTGGCTGATACAACTATTCTACATGATAATTGTAATGGGCGCAAGCCCAGAAAGAGGCACGAATGCTGCGATTGACACAAGAAAGATTGAAGCGCCAGTGGACGAAGGCTGAATCTGCGCGCCGGGCGGGGTTGAATCAGGTTACTGTCTACGAAATTGAGGCGCGCAGATTCAGGCCATACCCCTCTCAACTCGCGAAGCTGGCAGAGGCATATGGCTTTGATGAGTCGGAGGCCGAAACCCTTCTGGAGGAGGTGGAAGATTGAGCACCCCTCTCCCGACCTTGCCCAGGCTGCTCTACACAGTGCCCGAAGTCGCAGAGATGTGCGGATTTTCACCATCCCATGTCTATGAACTGGTTGCTTCCGGGACCCTTCCTTCGCTGCGTTCAGGCCGCGCTGTAAGAGTGCCAAGCGACCGGCTCACCCAATGGATCGACGAGCATCTTGAGGGCTAGTGTTGAGTGATGAGAGCGGCACATCGCGCAGAAAAAGGAAAGCGCCCCTCGCTGCAAGGAAGAGCGCCGAACTGCAGATTCCCATTCCTCGTTCGACAAGTGACAGGTAACTGCAATGCCAAGATTAGTTGAGATTCGGCCGTCGGTCAATGGCGGCTACCGCTACCCACGACGCGACGCCACAAGACCACCCAATGAGACCGTCAACTATGAGGAGGCACTACAGGTCTACAACGAGGACCTAGCCGCCCTTACGCCCAGCGAACTTGAGAACGAGAAGTTCCGAGCAGCGCGTATCGCGGCCCTAAATCCACGCGCCCTTGTGCACCGTGGCATGTTCCACATCACCGTGCGGCAGTGGGCCGACGAACGTATCCGGGTCTGTCATAAGTTGCTGGCTGGACTCACAGGAACAAAACCTCAAGTTCAGCAACCAAGAAAGCAACCTAAACCATGGGTGTGACTCCACGGCTAGCAGCGGCCCCAGGATCATACGCCGTCACATGGCCGTTCTCCGATGCTGAAGTTACGTTCGGGGCTGATCGGCTGCGCAGCCACTCAGACGGAAGACTTCAGGCGCGGGTTAGAATCACGGCTCATATCGACGGGGAACAGCTTGTCCTTCACCACGGGGCACTGAATCTGGCGGCAGGCCGAAGCCGGAGCGGTCTCTCCAAGGACCTGGAGGGGAGACTTTCACGCGACAGCCTGAACTGGGATCAGGTGATAGAGGAGTCCTGTCGGCTGATCTTGGAGTGCGAGGAACAGGGCTCACCTACCAATCGCCTCCAGCCGGTCGCGAGCATCGATGTCAAGTACATGTTGGGAAGGCTAGTCCTTGACGGGCTCCCAGTCCTGAGCTTTGCGCCAGGCGGGCAGTTCAAGAGCTTCGTGTCCATTTACAAAGCGTTGCTCATTGAGAACGGCCTTCCCTTTCAAGGCGAAGAGACCCGGCAGGCAAACACGCTGATACTCGATTGGGAAGTCACCGAGCAAGAAGCGGCACGTCGCTGCACCATGATCGCTAACGGCCTTCGGCAGACCTATATCGGCGCGGATATCAAGTTCCCACTCTATCGGCGCTGTGTGGGACCCATTCAGGATGAAGCCTCCGATATCGCCAAGGTTATCGCCAAACATGACGTGAAGTTCGTGGTCGTCGATTCGGCCGGCCTTGCCTGTGGAGGAGACGTTGCCAGTTCGGAGTTGACCATCCAGTTCTTCAACACGCTCCGCAAGGTGACGGCTTCCACGGGCGCGGCAGCCGACATCCAGACTCACACCACCAAGGCGGACCGTCGCGAAGAGAACCATCATCGACTCCCCATCGGTTCCATCTACTGGGAAAACTTGGCTCGTATCACCTGGGAACTTCGCAGTGAGCAAGAGCGATCTGGGGTGTACCGGCTCGGGCTCTTCCCCCGCAAATGCAACATGGGGCACCTGGAGCCCGTGGGGTTGCGAATGGTATTCGACCGGGACGCGCTGCTAGTGGAACCAGGTTTGGCGATTGATGTCGGCACAGAGCAGGGTGTTCTTCAGGCCCTCATAGTTTCAGAACTTGAGCGTGGTCCCGCGAAGATCGCGGAATTAGTAGAAGCCACCGGCGCTACAGATGGCGCTGTCCGCACTGCGTTGACGCGACTGAAGAAGGACGGACGGGCCGATAACCCGGATCGAGGTGTGTGGACGCTCACCGGAGAGGGTGAGCCCGCATGACCTTTGTTACACGTTACAACCCTGAAATATTGCGCGTAATAAAGGAAGGGGAATGTTTCATTACATTCCCTTTCTTTATAGGTGTAACAAGTAACAAACCGCCGCTGGAGGCCAACGGGCACAGCCCTTCGGCTTTCCATCTTCTATCAACAAGAGGTTCGTAATGTCTGAAGAGATTGACCTCATGATCGATTCAAACCGCCGATTGCTTATGGCCCCCTGGGAGAACGCGGCTGGACACACGTCATGAGCGTTCCCTACAGACCCGTCTGGGACCGGTATCCCGACCACTATCCCCTGCACTTTCAACACGGTCCGCATCTGTCGATTCTAGAGTGCGAGGTGTTAAACGTGGCGGGGGCGCTTGTTGGGGCCGCTCCAGTGGGGGATGCCCCGCCTGGCATCAAGAAACTGGTCGAGGCTGAGTGCGCGGGCTATTACGCCCCCCGCCACACCTGCGACGGTCCCAAGGGCGGTACGTGCGTATTCTGGCGCGAGGAGTTCGATGTCTGTGGGTGTTTCGAGGCATCGGTACTACCACAAAACCGCGAAGTCGAGCACAGGTATCGAGATTGGCTCGGCATGCCGAGAGTGATTGTTGTCCCTGACAAGGTGTGCCCGCAGTGTGATTCGCACTTCAAGGGCACTCACAATCGCCGGACCTACTGCTCGGAACGCTGTCGTGAGCAGGCCCGGAAGGACCAATATCGAGCGGCAAAGAAACGAAGTCGTGCAGTGTGCGCCGATGTCCACAGTTAGAGCTTTCCCAGGCCGCTATTCAAGCGGGTTTTTGATAGCTGATTGGGCGAAAACGTCTCCTAGTATGTCCCCGATTAGGCGAAAACAAGAAACCCCTGGAAACCGACACAATGTCAGGATTTAGGGATTTTACCCTAGACGATCTGACGCACGATAGCGATGAGTATGAAATGAGGCACTAATGGGTACCGGTCAATCACAACCACGCATCCAGGCTGGCAACGCGCTCGACACTAGCGAGACCACCAGCAACGTCGGCACGAATAAGGCCGAACTCGAAGCTCTCAGAGCCGCTAGTGTCGATGGTCGCGACATCTACCCCAAGAGTACGCAGACCGATCACCTCTACGCTACGGACGGGGTATTCCAAGGCTACATGAAGGCCGGGGCCTTGGCAGTGGGCAGTGGGGGAGTCTCTATCTCCTCTGCTGCCGACGGGGCCACGCCGACCACGGGCCTGCTCTTGACGGATTCCGTACTGCAACTCATCAAAGACAATGCTGCGGTCGTCTCGCTCGATGGCACCACGGGCGCTGCCACTTTCAAGGGCACGGTTGCGGCCGGTTCTACCATCTCGGGCACCATGACCGCTGGCACCATCTCTGTTGGGGCGGGCGGTGTCACTATCGGAGACGCCAGCGCTGGGGTCTGCATCGCGGGCAACCAGATATTCGTCAAGACCGGTGGCGCGACAACGATTCTCTTGGACGGGGCCACCGGCATCCTCACATGTTCCAAGGTCAGCCTCACCACCGACGCTTCGAGTACCGTCACGATGAACAGCGGCACCGTCAACCTGGGCAACAGCGTGCAGGTAGGCGGCACCACCACACTGGGTGGCATGCAGACCGCTACTAGCGACGCTCAGTCAACTGCCAACACTGCTAACACCGCCGCGAACAACGCTCAGACTACAGCCAACGGCCGTCTACTGGCCGGCGGCGGCGTGGTGGAGGATGGCAGCCATTACATCACCCGCATCAACACGACCTCGGGCATTGTGGTGAGCACAGCCACGAGTGACACCGGCGCTCGCACTCAGATGACTTCGGCGGGGATTGCGATCTACAACTCGGGCGGCTCTCTAGTCGTGCAGTGCGACCACACTAACGGTGTCTTCATCAACACACTCAGCGACACCCCCGGAGTACCAGAGCGTCTTAGTCTTGCCTATAACGGCACCGAGAAATGCTATGCCTACACGGGCAGCAACAAGACGGTCTTCAACAGTCAGTACCCGATTGAATTCGCGTGCTCGTATCTGGCCCTGTCGCATGATGGCGACGCGCAATACATCCTTTCTGGCCCGGCGCCAACGCAGGATGCCAGTACCAGCTACCCCAAGGGCAGTATCTGGATGGGCACTGGCGGCTCTGTCTGGGTCGTCAATGGAAGCAACCAGTGGGACCGCCTGCGGACCTTCAACTACAACCCATGATGCAGCGGAGGGCAAGATGAGCGCGGGAGACAAAAACCATGAGCAGCCCGAACCCCAATCAGAACGGGGCTGCCGGAATATCTACGCTGAGCCAAGGCGGGGCCACCGCAGCCATACCCATTCCAAGATGGACGGACCCCCAGGGCGAAGCCTGTGCCCAAAACCATGAGAAGGAGTATCCGCATCGAAGCGTGGAAACGTACCGGATTCTTGGGCAAGGTGCACCGCCTCCTTTGGAGTATTCTTAGAGTAGATTGGAGCGAACCACCGGGGCGTCAGATCATAGTGGCAAGCGAAAGGGCGAGCAAGATGGGTGAACTGTCCGAGAGGCAACGTGCCTTGCTGGTCTTTCTAGGCAGCGGCGAATCTCCAAATCTGGACCCTGTTCGGATCATGAAGGGCCTTTTCTTGCTCACCATGGAGACCCCCAACACGTGGTTATCACCGTCCGGCAGATACCGCTTCGAACCGTACCATTATGGGCCGTTTTCCATCGACGTCTATCAGGACCTCGATGTTCTTGATGACCTGGGATACCTGGATCGTGCACCGGTTCCTGGCCAGTCGTGGTGCCACTATTCGCTGACGCCCGGTGGGAAATCTGTTGCTGCTGAGTGTGCGAGCGGGATGGATCAGAGACTACTGTGTTACATGGCGCAGCTCCGAAAGTACGTTACCGATTTGTCATTCCGCAGCCTGCTGAAGGCCGTCTATGATCGCTATCCCGCCTACGCTGAGAAGAGCGTTTTCGCACGAGCCTAGGCGAACGCGGCCGTGACTCTTGTTGTTGCCATGGCGTGCGCAGACGGTGTGGTGATCGCCGCGGATAGTGCAGCCTCAGAGGCTGATGTCGGCACCAAGATACCCGTCGGTAAGATAAAGCAGGTCCTTGGGCAACCCATCCTATTTGGTGGTTCGGGAGATGTCGGAGTTCTCCAGAAATACGAAAGAAGTCTGGATTCTCTGAAGCCGAAGAACCACTTCGACGCAACCGTGCAACTAGTCAAGTCTCGCCTATGCCAAATCCTTCGTGAGGGTGCGGAAAACCATGCCCCGCATCCCGAACCCCCGTTCAACCGTCCACCCTTTGGCGTACTACTGCTCGCGGCGGTTTGGGAAGGCAAGCCATGGGTGGTTGAGTTTGAACGAGATGGACGAGACCAGATCTATGACATGCGCTTCGGGCGCTTCGCCGCAATAGGGAGCGGCAAGGTTTTTGCTCACGCGATAGCGCGACCGTATCTCTACTACGAACCCAGGACCCTTGCCGCTGGCCAGTGCATTTGTTACCGGGTCATGCAGGATGCCATTGCTCTTGCAGCCTCTGGGCTTGCTGAACCGATTGACATGAGTTGGATAAACCTTGACGGGGCAGTCACGCAGCTAGGCGCGACGGAAAGAGCAGCGATCAGGCAGACGTGCGACCTGTGGCGAGAGATGGAGCGCGAAGCGCTTGGAAGCGCACTTGCTCCTGGGGTAATCGGTTCTGGAGACGAAACCCAACCGATTCCGCAAGCTGCTGAGGAATGTCGAAGTGCTGAGGAAGACATGTAGCACATCCGCCACTGACTGGGGGACTGGGTCTGGTCCCGCGCCGAGCAGGGCCACATAGCAGGCGTGGTCAAGATCGGCTCGCGTTGGTTCTTCAACAGGGACAAGCTCACGGAGCAGTTAGGAGGAATGGCAGAAGCCAAGAACTGAGGCTGTGTAGCCAAACCGCTCACGATAGCGACCACTGAGCACAGAGGACCCAAGGGGGCTAAATGCGTCGGATTCTTCTTCTTTGCGTCCATAAGCCTGAGCAGCCGGCTACAAGAGCGACGTACTTGCGGTCCAAGCCTGGCAGTATTACTTTGGGAGTGATCTTGACCCTCTCCCTGGTCCTGCTCTGCTCGGCCGCTTTGGCTGTTGCCAGCTCAAATGATCGCTTCGAATCCAACGACTCAAGGTTGGCTGCTACGCGCATATCCCCGCCCTGGGAAAGCAGCAGCACCGAGTACGATCTTGTCATTTCGTCGGGGGGCGACGAGGATTGGTTTCGATTTGAGACAGTTGCTGGGGGACTCATATACGTGACGATAAGGGCGGACTCGTGGGGCCTGGGCTGTGAGCTTTATGGACCAGGAAGTAGCATGACGCCCATTGCTGGTGGGATGACGGACAATATCGGGTGGGAGTCGTTGTATAAGACGGCACCATCCACCGGCACGTACTACTTGAGATTCGGCCAAGGAGAATCGTCTTCAAACGAGATCAGGTACCGGTTCAAACTGTCTGCGCCATCGGGCGAATCTCCCTCAACAACGACCACAACGACTTCTCCACCCGGGTCCACATTTCTTGACGTCCCCGACTCTCATCCTTATGCCGTTCAGATCAACGATCTGGCTTCGCGTGGAATCGTTACTGGGTATGCCGGAGACATATTCATACCGAACAATCCGGTAGCCCGGCAGCAGTTCGCCAAGATGATTGTCAAGACGCTTGGGCTTCCCGTGACTGGTTCCGAAGTCTGTCCCTTCACCGACGTTGAGAAGGGTTCGGGTGCCGACCCCCTATACCCTGACAAGTATGTGGCTGTCTGCGCAGCTCGTGGCATAACGCAGGGCATCAGTGCCACCAAGTTTGCACCGTTCAGCAGTATCACCCGAGAGCAAGTCATTACCATGATTGTCCGGGCAGCGAACATCCCGGACGCCCCAGAAGGCTATGACCCGCCGTTTAGAACCGGGTTCTCATGGGGCGAGCACTATGCCAACGCGGTCAAGGCTAGCGCAGCAGGTCTCCTCGATGGGATTCAGGGGATGGGGATGAGCTACAAGTTCGCCAGTCCTGCATCGCGCGGAGAGGTCTCCGCACTGCTCTACAACCTACTAAATCGATACGCGATGACGAACTAGGGAGAGAGAGCAAGAAGGGAGATTACTCGCAGATGGTGATCGAAGGAATTCCACTCAGCGAATGGTCCGGGAGTGGTGCGACCCGTGAGTTGCAGGAAACAATCCGACAGTTCAATGAGAAGGCAGACAAGCAAACCCAACAGATGATTCGCCTGACAAGAGGGATTCTGTGGCTCTCTCTGGTGATGGTGGCTGCGGTGCTGGCTCAGATAGTCCTTGCCATCACGATGCACTAATGAGACGCGCCGGCGGGGGTCTAACCCTATCTCCCCCTCTTCTCACCATTACTATCATATGGTATAGTTACTTCCCATCCGCATATAGCGGTCCCAAAATCTGTAAGGTCCCACTTGACAGCCGGCAATCCCACAAAGGCAGGCTCACATGGCATCACTGACAGTAACCGAACGTGAAGTCACCAAGAGTGCGAAGGAGAAGATCATCGTTCGGCCGTGGTGCAATGACGGTCAGGCCCTCGTGAGCGTCGGCCTGCAACGCCTAAGCGAAGATGGTGACTACTACTTCATCAAGGGCGGGTTCGCCCTCAGCGCGGCGGCAGCCCGTGAGTTGGCGACTGCCCTGGTTGAGGTGGCCAAAGATGTGGAGACGGCCAACTGAGGAAGTTGTGAGTAGTAGGGGCTCGCGGCAGCGGGAACATGCTTCACTTTTTTCCTGTCCGACCGATGTAGTTAGATAGGCGCTCACAATGGGGATACACAACACGCTCATGCGTTGCAGGTGCTACAAGAGCAGCGTAGTATACGGAGCAAGGAAAGGGGGTCCTGTCATGGTAGTGCCGAAAGAAATCAGTGATGCATTCGATCATGGTGAAGCAACCGTCGACGACATCCGTGCGCTAATTAAGCTAGAGGCGGAAACCCAGGACTGGTCCCTTGACGACGCGTTAGCGTGGGCTGAGTCGGGTGCGCCTGCGAATAACCATATCCAGGTAGATATAAGGACTCTCGCCTCGTTGTTGGACCTTTGCTGCGCCGCATAGTCTGCCATGGCCATCGTCGGCCATACTCTTGAAGAGGCCGCAAATACCTTCGTGGACTACCTGAATGGGGTTCTTTTCAGAACAGTAACCCAGGTTCCCCTCCAAGTCTTGCCAGTTCACGAGAAGGATTGCGTAAGCCTCGCTTTTCGGCAGGCCGGCGGCCCGCAGCTCGCCGAGTTAAAGAGCAAATACGGGGTGTTGTTCCTCTCATTAAGCCAAAACTGCGCGTCGCATAGGCGTCAGGATGGTCTTCATGAGCTTAGAACCATGAATTACTGGTACTACATCTACGACGAAGATCAGAGGCCGATCATCCGCTGGGAATATGCTCGGGATTGGTCAAAGGCGAAGCTAGTCGCTCAGCAAACCAAGGGGAAGAAACGGACTGAGAACCCCAAGTATTACTGCAGGGGGCATGTTCAGGGTGACTTGCCCATCAAGATGAATCGATCGGCTCTCACACTAAACGACGTTCACACTCCCACGGGCTACGTCACCGTTGAGGATATTGCTCGATTCTGCATTGAGGACTTAGGGGTCAAGTTCAAAGACCGGCCGAAGGACTGGCATCAGCTTCTCTTGGACAGCTACGCGAAGTTCTGCCAGGACTTCACTCGGGGCGAAGAGTGGGATGGAGACCGCTAGCAGCCTTCCGCGAGGCCGGATTGCAGCTGATGGTAAGACCATTAATGGCCAGGTCGGGGCTCGCCCTGCGCCATATGCGAGAAAAAAAATACGCAGGCTCGGGTTATATATAAGTAAGTAGACGCGATAGTTAAAGTGGCGGTCTTCGCCGGGCTGTAGATGGACTCATGGGGCAAATCTGCCCGGCTGTTGGGGAAGACGTGCTCTGCCCTCGCCCCCCTGGGCACCCCCTGTTCGGGCGGCTCGGACAATCACAAGCCACCCCCTATGCCGTTAGCGCGAAAGCAAGTCGTCTCTCTGTATTAGGGTGGATCAGGGCAAAGAAGAAGCCCCGCCAGTGCCCTTTCAACGAGCACCAGCGGGGCACAGTAGACGGGCGGTTACTCGATCCGCTGCCCCATGTATTCGGTCAGCTTGTCCTCCAAGGCGGCGAACACCTCTTCGGCCATGCCGACCGGCAGATGCAGATCGTTGGCGCAGCAGCCGTCGGACCTCTCCGGTGAGTCATGGCAACACACCGTAATGGATACACTAACCCGCTCACTCTTGCTCATGCTGTCCTCTCCTTCGCTTTCCTTCTGTCTTCCTGTCGCGATCTGATCGAGTGTTGGTTCTCAGCAGGCGAGCCCCCCTTTCCTTGACAACCAAGTTGACAACCAAGCCCACGGAGTTTGGTTGTCACGGTCGGACCCAGTGGAAATGGGGAGCAGGTTTTGCCTGCTCAGAAGGGCTCTGCGGAGGCAGTGGAGACGCGGTGTCGGATTTCCTAAACCTTGTGTCGCGCGTTCGATTCGCGCCGAGGGCATATCGGTTTGCCCCGTTAATGCGATGTTTTGCAGGGAATTTTTATTTCCGGAACGTAGTCTTCAGGAGCCAAACCAGGCCTTCCGCCAGGTCTTCCGAAATGGAAAGTAATGGACAGGATGCTACTTTGTGGACAAGACCGCGTCCATCTGAAGCGCGGTTTCTCGTCTCAGTTCGCTGAGGACGTGGGCGTACACGGACATGCTGATTGAAATGTCGCTGTGTCCAAGGCTCTCCATGATAAGACGGGGGTGAACGCCCTGGGCCACAAGCAAGCTGCAGCAGCTATGCCGCAGATCGTGAAATCTAATGGCGCGAAGGCCGGCGGCCTTCAAGACGAGGCGGAACTGCCTGCCCACCACACAGCCATTGAGCGGTTGACCATGCTCGCTTAGAAAGACGAGATTCTCCCAGCCTTCTTTGACTTCCACGTCCTCGGTCTGCTGCCCTTCGTGATGGGCCTTCAGTGCGTTCAGGGCAATCGCCGGCAGGGCTATGGTTCTTCTGCTCTGCCTGGTCTTGGGCTCGACGAGGCAATACTTACCATCCTTTCGCCCAAGTGCGTAGCGGACTGACAAGCTGCCTTCGTCTAGATCGATGTCCTGCCACCTCACGGCGAGTATCTCCCCCTGCCTCCGCCCGCAGGTTATCGCAACAGTGAAGAGCGCTTCGAGTCGATGCCCTTGAACCGCTTCGAGAAAGCTCTTCGCCTCCTCGATGCTGAAGGGCTGGACGGGTTTTGTCTCCGATCGCGGGGGCTGCACGAGCCGAGCCACATTTCGTGGCACCTCACCCCAAAGGACTGCACGGTTGAGAGCAGCGCGCAAGTTTGCATGCAGAATCTGCACACTTCGTGGGGAAAGGCCTTCATCGATCTTCTCGCTCATGAAATTCTGTATAGCTTTGGGGGTGAGGTCGATCAGGCGAATACGGCCGAGTCTTGGTTGTAAGTGGAGGCGTACCGCCTGCTCTGCTCTCGCATACGTCCCAGGGCGCACAGTCCGCTTCACATGATCTTCGAGCCAGCGATTGAGGAACTGTCCGACTGTCTGACGATCGTTGGTAGGCGGGATCCCCTGCTTAGCGGCGGCGATCGCTCGTGTCATCTTGTTGAGAGCCTCCGCGCGGGTTTTGCCGTAAAAGGATTTCCGCTTTTGCTTGCCATCTGGCCCATACCCGGCCGTCATGCGCGCAACCCAGGAGTGTGGTCCACAACGGCTAACTGTCCCTTCTCCGTTTCCCCTTTTGGCCAAGGCTACTGGCCTCTTTCCAGTCGCAAGTTAACGCGCATTAACATAATAATGCCTCTTTCTTCATGGTTTGGCCGCTCCCTTGCGTGCGCAAACAGACAGATCGCCTGAAACGTTGACGATGTTGGTGCCGGCGGCTTGGCGCCAACGGCTTGAGAACGAACTGAGAAGGTTGGGCCAGCAGAAGGTCACGGTGACGACCTCTCGAACGGTATTCATCGCGACAGTTCAAAGAGTCACGGAATCGTATGCTCGGCTGGAGAGCCGAGCTGACGTTGGTCTGAGCCCCTCGTACAATCGGATACTTGACTTGTCAGAGAGAGAAACGGCGAACAGCGTGGCCCTGGCAAATCGGTTGGCGATGGACGACCACGAGGGCGAGGATAAGTTCGATGAGCCCGAGAATGAGGAATTGTACGGTCAGCTTCGACAGGTGTCTACTGACCTAGCGAATCGCTGGAGTGGCGCCTTGTTTGCCCTGAGCCCGAGGAATCCCGACGCCGCGCGGCACTTCTGCGCAAGCGCAAGGGAAATCTTTGCTACGATCCTCGACACCGCCGCACCAGACTCGGTCGTTCTTCACGCAGTTGCGGCGCCTGAGTTGACTGACCAGGGGACACCCACTCGGAGAGCGAAGTTGAGATATCTATTGGGACGCAAGAATCTGGGTGAACCTGCCTTGGAGGATTTCGCCGACGCCGACATCGAGGACGTTATTCAGCTGTCCCGGTTGTTCAACGACGGTACCCACGGGAGTGCAGGCGTGTTTTCATTCCCGCAGCTCAACGCGATCCGTAGGCGGGTGGAGGATGGCATCGCGTATCTGGTCGAGATTGCCGCTTGATTGAGCCTGAAGTCAGACAACCTTGCTAGGGAATGACTGGGCGCTTATGAGGAGCCAAGCGTGATTCACCCCGGAGATCGGATCATTGCCTGATGACTAGAGCCAAACTCGTGCGTTTGTCTGCATCCGCCGGCATCCGAGGGACGTGTGTATGGCAGTCGCATTAGAAGACGAGCTACGAGAGGTTCTGTCCAGCCTAGGAGTAGCTCTCGTGACACCTGACAGTCCACTCTGGGGCGACCTACGCCAAGGCTGCGCGAGCCTCAGGCGCCACCTGCTAGAACTGGAGACTAAACAGGTGTCACTTCCGCTCTCCGGAGGCTCCTATTGGGACATCTCGCCCAAGTACCGACTTGACGTTCTCACCGAAGACATCCAACACATTGCTAACCAACTTGGCTTTTCGATTGGTTTCTCATCACTGTACCTGCCACGGATCCACCCAGGCAAAATCCCCTACTGCCCTAGTTTCGCGGACGAGTTCTTCTGGTATCACATCAACTTTGGATTCAGGCTTGCGTCGAGCGGCTGGGACAGGATCGCCCTTCTGTTGGATCTTGCCTTCGGTCTCAACCTTCGCGAGAAATGTGGCCTCAGGTCCGTCCTGAAGGAGCTGCCCAAATGCCAAGGGATGGACGACAAGGGGAAAAGTTATATAGCGCTCAAAAGATTCCGTGATCAAAGATTCACCGACTTGGAGGCCAAGCAAGGCAGAGGCGCTCGACATGAGACAACTCACCTGCTTTCGCCGAGCACCCGCTATCTCTTCGAGTTTCTAGAGACGGTGGTTGGTGGCGCCAGACGCATGCCTCCCGAGCTTGAGGGAAAAGCGCGGCGGGACGCGCTGATAGTGCATCACGGGTTTTATCTTCAGGGAGTGCAGCACACCATCGACCTCGTTTCGTCCCGATGGCCGTCACCTTGAAATCCTCCGACCGGCCCTTGTGGAGGTCATGGCACACAGAGATATGCTATTCGCAAAGGCCGCCGGATTCACACGCCGTGATCCGGAGGCTCCTACGGCATCCAGTAACCCGACGGGAATGAGGCTTGCAGGCGTGAAAGCTATCAAGACCGTGATGTACTCGACCGGTTACAACGACGCCGGGGCGGAGCATGACGGGGCGATACGCATGGAGGCGGAAGAACTGCGCGAGGTCGCTCGTCTTGCCGGTCTTCCTCAGGAACTCGAAAGCCTCGATTCATTGGTCTATGTGGATCGCCACTGCCGGATGCACCTTCCCCTTGATGTCGCGGAGAAGCTCGCTCAGTCCTATGCAGGGACGCAATCGGAGATGGTCCTCATATACATTGAGGACGAGGAAGAAGAGTGCAAGGCCAGGGGCTAGAGTCGTGAGCAGTAATATGAGGCCATAGAGAGGCAATTGATGGAAAGCGAGACGGCGCTCAAGATTAGCAACTATAAGTGCTTCGGGGATGACCCACAGGGATTTTCGAGAATACTGGCGTTGAATCTCATCATCGGGCGCAACAACTCCGGCAAGTCCGCACTTCTTGACCTCGTCCAGTTCGCAATCACTCCGCTCGACCTCGCTGCTCATGCACGGCTTGGTATGGACCCCGAAGTCCACATGACACTGGCGCTTACCGACGACTGGGTGCGGAGGGTATTCGATTCCCACACATCCGGGGGCGGGATACCGGGACCGAACCATCTGCATTTCGGACTCACGCTTCAGGGGTCATCGCTCACATTGCGAAAGCTTTGGAAGGAAAAGCGGCCTCTATACGAACTTGTAGAAACCTCAGCCAAATACCCCAACGAGGCCTCTGATTACTTTCACCAGAAGCTACCCAACCACACTCCGGACCCGTTTGTTGGCTGCCGTTTTCGGCGATTGGATGCCGAACGCGATATCAGACGCGAGGCAGAGTCAACGCCACTCGATGTCGGCTCATCCGGCGCAGGCATGACCAACTTAGTCAGGGCCTTCCTTACCCATACTGAACTCGATCGCGACATTGTTGAGAGAACAATGTTGGATGATTTGAACTCGATCATGCGCCCTGACGCTAGTTACTCGCGAATCGATGCCCTGAAGGCTCCCGATGGCCACTGGGAAATATTCCTCAACGAAGAAGGGAAAGGCCGAATAGGTCTATCCGCCTCGGGAAGTGGCCTGAAGACTGTGCTTCTGGTGCTTGCCTATTTGCGGCTGATTCCGTTGCTAGAAAAGGCCAAGTTGAGCGATTATGTCTTCGCTTTCGAGGAGCTTGAGAACAACTTGCACCCCGCGCTCCAGCGACGTTTGCTTCGGTTCATCATGAAGCAGATAGTCGACGCGAGTTCGACTTGCTTCATTGCCACGCACTCTCCCGTGATCATTGACATGTTCGGGAGCGAGCCATCTGCTCAGATACTGCATGTTCTTCCGGGTGGAGCAAGCGCATCAGTGGAGCCCATAGCAACACAGGGGAAGGGCTTCGAGGTACTAGACGACCTCGGAGTTCGGGCGAGTGACATCTTGCAAGCGAACGGGGTCGTGTGGGTTGAGGGTATCAGTGACCGGATACTCATCAGAAGATGGTTTGAGCTAATTTGCCAGGAACTGGGGAAGCAGCCGCCAGTGGAGGGCAGCGAGTATGTCTTTGTCGAGTACGGGGGCTCATGCCTGAGCCACTACCAGTACTGCTCGGACTACACCGCTGATCTCGAAGAGGCGCTCGCATCCGTGATGCCGGCCCTCAGCCTGTCTCGGAACCACTTTGTGGTAATGGACAGCGATCGAAGCTCAGCCGACGGCCCGCTGACGGCAACAAAAGATCGGGTCATTGCCGAAGCTGCCCATACTTGGGTGACGGCTGGGCGAACCGTCGAGAACTACCTCCCTGACCAGGTTCAGGCAGATTTGTTGGGCAGAGCCCTAGGCCGGTTTGAGTTGATGACCGACTGCAAGGCAAACATCGACAAGAAGGCGTTTGCCGAAAAGGCTGCTGCTGTACTGCCTGAGGATGGCTGGAAGACCCTCGATTTGGAGGAGCGGGTTGTGGAATTGCTCGATGCCATTGCGGCATGGAACGACTAGAGCTCAATGCATAGCGTGCGAAATGAGCCCCCGACGCCGCTCCTTCTGGTGAAAGATTCCCCGCCTTCTGGCACGCCTACCGAAATAACAATCAATGTCCAGGATGGAGAATATGGACGGTTCGTGGCCGGCGAAATGCACTTGGTGGCACTCGGTAATACACTATGGACAGCGGAGGGGCGGCTTCCTAAACCATAGGTACAACCTGGTACTTGGTAGCACTCAATAGCACGCCATGGACAACTCTGAGGCGGCTGTTTGGGCCGTTCGAATCGACCCAGGGGTATTTGGCGTTCCTCCTGCGAAACTCGGCCTCTGGAAGTTCACGTGCATGGCCCGCAGACCTAGCCTGCAGACGGTTGACTCGGAAGTTGACCGACGTGCTCCCACTCATATACTGGAGTTGTCCGGGAGTGAGCAAAGCTCCCTCGCCAACGGAAAGGAGCCAAAGACTCCTCCCCCGACCGTTCTCGAAGGGGTGACTGAGGACAGCCCAAGATGGTCCGGGCTATTCTGCAAGCCACAGGGATGAGGTCCTACCGTGGCGACAGACCCACTTCGGCTTCGCCTACTAGCCCGGCGAACACTCGTCTGGAGCTCTACGGCCAGAACACCGGCGCAGAGGTCAATCCAGGTACAAGTGGTCCACATTTTGGGACAAAGCTCGGGAGATAGCGCAACGAGTACCTCGTCCTAGACAGGGAGCTTTGGCCAGTTTCAAGCCGTTTAGCACCACTCCCACTCGGATGGTTGACATCCAAGGAAAAGCGAGGTAAGGTTATTAGGAACGACAGGTCCGTAATACGGCATAGCGGTGCGAGATGGAGCCCATACGAACGGAAGCAGTTGATCGGCTCGTCGTTGCAGTGCCCCGAGGAAGAATTCTTTGCCGTCGGTTGAGGCCGATCGGGCGACAAGTTGGCCGCTACCTCTCCACCTACGTGCGTTGGCTGGGCGAAAGTGAGGATCCGGCCCTATGGAGCAGTCTGTGGCTTGCGGGGGGAGATGTCGCAAATCGCGATGACTCGGAGATGCCCCCAGAATCACGGCAAAAGTCGTAAGGGGGCAGTCGAATGTGACGGTCGAGCATGGCAAGCATGGCTTGAGTTGAAGACGTCTATGACCTCGAAGGAGGACCGTGTGATGAACGAGTGGGTAATGCCCGGAAAGCCCGCGCTCATAGTGGAGCACATGCAGTATGGGATCGTCGACGAAAGAGGCTTGGCCACCAGGTTCGGGTGCGTAAAGGCGGCGCGCGAAACCGGGATCATCCCGTGCCAGCAGACACTGATCAAGGCCTTCCGCGACAGCAACCTGCCCGTGTACTTCTTGGTTTCAATCACCCCACCGGACACCCCTTGGCCAGTCACTGGGCGTTTCTGGCCCGCGCTGAAAGCGTCGGGCGCCATGAAGCCGGGTTCGAAGGACTTGGAAGTGATCCCGGAGCTGGACAGCCGGCCGGAAGAGGTTGTGACGGGATGGATGGTGGACCCATTTGGCCAGAATCTGCTTCGTGAGCGTCTCGCACAAGACAAGGCGGACACTCTGGTCATCGCCGGCGTTGCCACAGGTACGGCCATTATGGCGGCCTGCTGGTTCGCGGCGAACGCTTTGTACAATGTGGTTGTGCCTAAGGACGCAATAGCCGATCCAGATCCGCAGATCCACGAGTTCTTCGTGACCAAGAATCTGCCAGCAATTGCGGTAGTCACCACCACCGAGGATATCGTGGCTCATCTGTAAGCCTCAGCAGGGGTAGATTTGCCACCTGATGTGGAGAGCGGTACTACCAGGATGGCATTCGTCAAACAAGGATCGCGGGCAGCTGTTCGACGCGCAGCGACAACTGATATGGCACATTGATATGGCATGGGAGAGAAGGGGGCCAGCCCGAAATGAAAGATGATGGCTATATCGATATGGATGAGGAGAGTCACTCGCTTCATCCGAAGAGCTTCAGCAGACGAGATTTCCTGAGGTTTGCGGGGATTGCAGGATGTGCGGTGGCGTTGGGGGGTGGCGCAGGGGAACTCCTCACGGCCTGCGGAGAGGGACAAACGCCAGCTGCTGTTACTACGTCGTCATTAACAGAGTCCTCCACCCAGTCCACTCTCCCGACGCAATCTGCGGACACAACCACTTCGCTCACGTCTGGTCCCGAAGCGGGTCGTGAGGTGAAGATCGGGTATGTAGCCCCAATCACTGGGTCTAGCGCTGCACTCGCTCAAGCCGACGAGTGGCTAATCGGCAAGTTTATGAAAGCCACCAGCGGCTTCATCGTCATGGCAGACGGAAAGAAGCATCCGATAGGTGTTGTCATCAGAGACAACGAGTCAAATGTCACTCGGGCCTCTCAGGTGACCGGTGACCTCATCATGAATGATGGGATCGACGTGGTCCTCGGCGCGTGCACTGGTGAGTTGGTGAATGCCATTGCCGATCAGGCGGAAGCTTACGGAGCACCTTGCCTGACGTGCGAAGCTCCGTGGCAGTCCTACTTCAACGGCCGGGGCGCGACTGACCCCAAAGTGGGATTCGATTGGACATACCACGTCTTCTGCGGGATTGAGGACGTCGTTGGAATGAGCTTCAAGATGTGGCCGCAAGTGCCGAACAACAAAGTTGTGGGTGCCCTCTGGCCGAATGATGCGGATGGCATCACGTATCGGAAACTCTGGCCCGCATTTCTCGACAAGAACGGCTACACACTGGTTGATCCAGGCGCATTCAACGACGGAAATGAAGACTTCACGTCCATCATTCAGAATTTCAAGAGGGCCGGGGTCGAAATCGTGAGCGGGATCATGAGCCCGGCCGACTTCACCGTATTCTGGAAACAAGCCTTCCAGAGCTCGTTTCTTCCGAAAACATGTATGGTGTCGAAGGTGGCCGTGTTTCCTGACACCATTAAGGCACTGGGCGAGATCGCGGCTGGTCTTGCCACTCCCTGTCCCTGGCACCCTGCCTACCCGTACAAGTCTGCGATTACGGGAGAGACATGCCAGCAGTTTGTTGATGACTACGAGGCGTCTACCGGCAAGCAGTGGCTGCAACCACTATGGCATTTCGCCCTCTTTGAGTGGACTGCTCAGGTGTTGGCGAATACAATGAACGTGGATGACAAGCAGTCTGTCGTCGAAGCCATCCTGAGGACAAAGGCGACGGACACCATCTATGGGACCATCGATTTCACTCAACAGATTGGAACCGGCACTCGCCCGACCAAGAACGTGGTGCGGCTTCCGCTGACAGGGGGCCAATGGGTTCCAGGCACAGGGAAGTGGCCTTTCGAGCTCGCCTTGTGTGACAACGGCATATGGCCGGATATTCCGGTGCCCGCCACTAAGCTCAAGCCGCTGTCTGAATTTCACAGCACATAGCGTGGGGACTGCTTGGAGCGGGAGGACGGTCGATTCCCGCTCCAAGCTGGGTGTGGACTGCTCTCTACGGCGGGGCAGCCCACGAACTTTGCGGAGCTGCTGTGGTCGCGATTTCTCCATTGGAGACTCCCCGGGCTGTGTGGTTTCCTCTCGTCCCATGTTGGCCTTCTTCTGGACCTTCCTGGTCGGTTTCCAGTGAGTCAACGAAAGCGTGCCCCTAACGACACTGCAAAGATCAACGAGATTAGAAAAGCGTGCCGTCCGGCGGCCTCAACGCGAGTGCTATGACGCTTGATGCCTTAGCAGTCCAGACCACGTCGCCCGAACAAGCGGAAGAAACGCATGAGGTCGGACCACCAGCCAGAACAGCGGACGCACATCTGCAGGCCCCAGCACAATCTGCCAGTTCCAGCGGTCGTCAAATTTGCCTGCCAGCAGCAACCCTCCGTCCTGAGCAGAAACTGAGGCGAACTGGACATCCATCTCTCCTGCGGCTGATGTGATTCTTGCCATTCCGGACTTTCTACGATGAGTGTGATGTAGCTGCGGCAAGGAGTTGTCGGGCGGACTAGGCAAGGGACCCGGAGTGCGGTGCGCGCTCGCCAACATGGTATCCAAGGTCGGACGAGATGACGGCCGCCACCTCTTTGACAGCATTTGCATAGCTTGCCATCTCCGTCGGGCCGAACCGCTCACTAGGCGTGACGATGGACAGAGACGCTCGTACAGCGCCGCCCAGGCCAAAAACTGGGGCTGCAACGCTGCACATGCCGATCAGCCAATCCTGAAGGCTGTAGCCGACTCCTTCCCGGCGGATGCGCTGAAGGTCGTCTCGAATCCTGTCTGGATCAGTAATCGTGTACTGAGTCCGAGGCTCCTGCTTGACGGACAAAGCCTGCTCCAGTCTGTGCTCAGGTTCGTATGCCAAGAAGATCCGCGTGTGAAGACTGGCAAGGCCTGGCATCTGGTAGCCGATATTGTAAGGTGGTTTGAACGGCCTCGGCGTGAGGACACAGTCAATTACCGTAGGCCACTCAAGCCAGCTGGCGAGCACAACCGTTTCTTGCGTAGTGGCAGCGAGCTCCATCATATGGGGATGCGCGGTGTTGGCAATTTCAGCATCGGAGAAAGTGGTATAAAGGGCTCTGTGGATGGCAGGTCCGAGACGATAGGCGCCGGTCTGCTCGTCGAATGTCAGAAAACCGAAGCCATCCAAAGTCTTCAGCAGCCTAAATGCAGTGCTTTTCGGGAGTCCGAGTTCCCTGCGGATCTCCGCAAGAGTCCACTCGCTACGCACGACATCAAACAAGGTCAGAATATGCAGTCCTTTTTCCAGGCTTCGCGACGGATCACGCACTGCGCCCGACCTTTGTGTGCTTCCCCTGTCTTTCCGGCGGTCTTCTGTCATCGCGCACAAATCCGTAACGTTGTAGGAATATGGAACAAGCGTTCCAGAGGGGAGATGATGGCAGAGATGCTAGCCACTTTCAAGGTCCCCCCATCTCGGCCGACCCAAGTAAAGGGGTTGAAGCTGTGTTTCCGCTCCATTGGGTGCGAAGATGCGTACGCGGGAGCACAACTCGGCTCCGCCCTTTGCCCGCATAGGGTGCAGGCTTGGCGTTTATTATCCTCGGCGGTATTATCGCATTCCGGTTGCTCGACATGTCTCTTGACGAGGATGAAGTTCTTTCGCCCCTTTCGATTTACCGGGTTGGCGCCACACCAAGTTCTCAGTCGTGATTGCGGGCACCGCACCGGTACGCTCCCCCCGCACTTCTAGCGCTGAAGCTTGCCGGCCCCTTCGAGTAGGGCGGCGATATCATCCAGACCTAGGGCGGTCAGTCCTTGACGAGTTTGCAGCCCCGTTTCCACATCCCACCCATGCAACCGGTATAGCTCATCGAGCATCCGGTCCCACTCGGCTCGATCACATCGGAAGCCAGCGTAGGGGCCAGCCTCTATCGGCACTTCCTCGAAACGATGAGGGGGGTAGTCATCTTTGCGGCCAAATGGAGTGTGAAGCGTGTTGAAGGCCTTTTCCAAATTGAAGCCGGCCTGACCCAAATGCGTGAGGCTGTCCTCGGTATGGTTGAGACCTAACCCTAAGTTCACGAGATCAGTGTAGTCGGCCGGACCGAGCACGTGGGGGCCCGTATATGTACCCATCATGTTGCAGAGTCCGGTCATGTCCTCGATCTCCTTCGCGAGGACCTGCCAGAAGACGGCGGCTGGCTGATTCTCGTACCCGGTAGTCGCCCGAGGAAGGTCAGGCGGGCCAGAATGATAAGGTGTTCCAACTGCGCCTCGGAGGTGTTGCGGACCGTTGGTTGAGGTTGAGCAACCTAGCCCCCATCCTTTCTGGATACGGTATGCCTCGTTGGTATCCTGTTCCTTAAGGTGCACTGCCAGGGCTTCCGATCCCCTGCCCAATTGAGCCGCAGCGGCTTTTGTCCCTTCGGCGAGTAGGTCTCCCAGGCCCTTGCGGTACGCGAGATCCGTCAGAAGGCTGTTCATCGCCTCCCCGTTGCCCCACGTAAGCTCAAGTCCGCCGGTTTCCTCCTTGGTCAGGAGGCCTTTCTCGTAGCACTCGAAGGCCCACGAGAGTGCAGCTGCCGCGGCATCACCGCTAACCCCGAGTTGGTTACAGGTCAAATGGAACTTGATGGATGCGGCCGCATCATCCACATCGAATCTCTGGGAGTAGGTGGCCGAACCGATCCAGTAGCCGGAGCCTTGAGTACCTGCGTATGGTCCCTCGTCTATCCGGAGATGAATATTGCATCCTGCCGGACAGTTGAAGCAGGCGGTCGTCTTCTGTTGGTATTTGGGTACGCCTCGTTCCTCACCCACGAGATTCTGGCGTTTCTCGGGTGGCCAATAACCCAGCAGTCCATTGCGGCCCATTTCTCCCGCAAGATCCCAAACTGGGCTCTCAGCGAAGAACGCGGCACGGATGATACCTTTCCGCCAGGAGGCAGTCCGGGTAGAAGAAGCAAACCGACGACGACACTCGTCAATCTTGTCCATGAATCGAATTGGATCGGCGACGTATATTGCGCCGTGGCCCCTTACGGCCAATGCTTTGAGATTCTTGCTTCCCATGACGGCGCCCACCCCGGATCCCCCGGCTGCTCGTGACATGTCTCCGATGATGCAGGCGCTCTTGACGAGATTCTCGCCGGCCGGTCCGATTGTCGCGACCTTGATCCGTTTGTCGTGGCACTCGGCGCGTAGAATTTCCTCAGTTTCGTACGTCGATTTGCCCCAAACGGACTCGGCGCGTCTGATTTCTGCTTGTCCGTCTGAAATCCAGAGGTAGACGGGTTTTTCAGCGCGGCCCGAGATCACGACCTGGTCAAATCCAGCGAATTTGAGCTCGGGTCCAAAATGCCCACCAAAATTCGCTGAGCCTTTTCCCCCGTTCCAGGCACTCTTTGTCTCAACAGATACCCGGTTGGCTCCAGGCGCCATGGTGCCCACGAGACAACCAGCCCCAAAAATCAGGAGATTGTCGGGGTCAGACCAACGGGTTTCGGATCTCGTCTCATTTAGCAGGATTAGGCTGTTCACTGCCCGACCGCCGAGGAAACGGCGGGCATATTCCTCGGACTCTTCGATCTGCACAAGGTTCCGACTCAGGTCAACTCTCAGGAGCCTGCCGGCGATGGCACCTGAGATTCTCGCGGTCAACATTTCTCTTCCTCCATGCAGATCGCGTCGTACAGACAGTATTTGATGCAGAGCGGTGTGGGTTCTCCTAGACACGAGTCGCAGGTTGATTCCAAGGTGAACTGAATCTGAGCGGTGCGGTGATTCCGATCGACGTGGACACTGGAAAAGTTGGTAGAGAAGTTGCCCGCTTGATGGTACGAGCAGGCGAGCTCACAGGTCCCGCAGCCACTACACCTCTCTGTGTCCACTAACAGCCGTGACCTAGCCGCGCGGAACTCCATGAGCCTACTCCCTCCCCGGCCTGCAGTGTGCATGCCGTATACCGGCACTACCGTTCCCTCAACGATAGCACCTTTGCGCCCGTATGGCCACCATTAGATTGACTGAGACCGAGCTCCTGAGAAAGACAAGGGGGATTACCCAGCTCGTCCCGGTTGACAAACAGCCCGATAGCGGTAAGATAGGAACGATAGGTTCGCATTACGGGACAGGAAGGAGGAATCAAGCTGGGACGCTGGAGCACCTCAACTGCCTGAGCCGATACTAAACGTCGAGTCGTCTCATGTCGTTGGAGTCATAGGTGCTGCCGGATATCAGGTTCTAAATGACGCAAAGGTCAGCTAAGCACGTTCTTCTCGAGGTGTTGGCTATGCAAGCAGAAGTTCGACTCCCCTATCTCAAACCAGAAGATCTGAACGAAGAGCAGAAGGAGTTCTACGAGGCACACGCGGCTGCCATGCAGTCGATGCCTTACATTTGGAAGTGGGAAAACGGAGGCCTCAATGGCCCCTCGAACGCCTTGATCCACAACGTCGGCATAGGAAAAATGGTATTCCCCTTGAGCCGCGCCATCATCGGGAACAGCTTGGGAAGTGTCGGCGGCGGGATACACGCCATTGTCGCGCTGGTTACTGTTGGCGCCGCTCGGGCGCAATACGCAATGTACGCGAACGGTAAGCTGGCCCAGGGATTTGGCCTTTCCGATCGCAAGATTGCTTCGATTCTGGCCGGGCAACGACCGTCGGATCTCACAGCAGATGAGGCAATCGCTTACGACCTAGCTCTTTCTCTCTCGCAAAGCGGTCCGGTGCCGGGTCCCGTGTTCTCCCAGGCAATCGAGAAGTTCGGAGAAAATGGAGTGGCAGCCCTCGTCTTTGTCGCTGGGTTCTATAAGTTGGTTGGCACCATCTTGAACGCGTTCAACGAACCTGCTCCCGCTTACCCCTAAGCCGACTTCCGTACGGCCAATGCTTCCTACCGGAGGAAAAGGATGGCAAGTATCGTGACCCTGCGGGATCAAGTCGAGGCAACAATGTTTCTCGCTGTCTCAGTGGCTCTGAACACGCCGGTGGAAGAGTTGCATGAGCGAACTGAATTGATTGCCGATCTGGGCGCGAAATCGGTGAATTTTGTGAGGATGATCAACATACTTGAAGATGATTTAGGGTTGGAGATCCCCTTCATGGAGTTCCGTAGGAAGAAAACAATCAAAGATGCAATAGATTTACTGGTGCGAATTGCAGAACATTAGTGCAAGCGATTGTTGTATCCGCCCAGGAGAAGGAATGAGCAATCCGGATTCCATATTGGAGATCATTGAGGACTTTGGCCACGAAAAAGTAGCGGTGATATATAGACCGTCTCCTCCCTCACCGACGCCGGACAAGCTTCTCATTGATGGTCTTGGCTATCACCCGCCCATGAACCCGCGCACCTACGTCGAAGACGGGATACGTGTCGACCAGGACGTGGCGGTGAAGATGCGCGACGGGACCATCATCTATGTGGACGTGTATCGCCCCGATGGCGCCGAGAGCCTCTACAACCTGCCAACCATCCTCGCGTGGTGTTTCTTCGGCAAGCGCCCCGGGGATAGCCCCAAGACCTGGCAAGCCTTCGGTGTTCCTCCCGAGACCTTTTCCAAAATGGCTAGATTCGAGGGCCCGGACCCCGCCTACTGGTGTAAAAAGGGTTACGCGGTGGTGAACGCCGACTCTCGCGGCGCCGGCCACTCCGAGGGCAACCTGGTCATCTGGGGTCCGCAAGACGGTCAGGACGGGGCGGACACCGTCGACTGGATTGCGGGCCAGGTCTGGTCGAACGGCAAAGTTGGCATGTTCGGCAACTCGGGTCTTGCGATGGTGCAGTGGTGGATCGCGGCCGAGCAGCCCGCAGGCCTTGCCTGCATCGCTCCCTGGGAGGGTCTCTCCGACATCTACCGGGAGTTCGTGACCGAGAACGGCATCCCGTGCCCCGGCTTCGTGAACTTCGTCATGGGCGCGCAGAGCGGTCCCGGCTACATCGAGGACGTAGTCGGGATGCTCAAGGAGTACCCGATGTGGAACGCGTACTGGGAGTCGAAGGTCCCCAATTTCGCGAAGATCAGGATCCCGGCGTACATAACAGGGAGTTGGAGCCATCTGCACCTGAATGGGTCGGTGAGGGGCTTCCGGAAGATCCGCTCGCCCAAGAAGTGGCTGCGCATCCATCGAGAGTTCGAATGGCCCGACACGTACGCCTGGTGGAACCAGCAGGACCTTAAGCTCTTCTATGATCGCTACCTGAAGGGCGTCCGCAACGGGTGGGAACTGACCCCCCGGGTGCGCCTCGAGATCATGGACGCCTTCGAATACGATTTCCAGATCAATCGGCCAGAGAAGGAGTTTCCCCTAGCCCGCACCCAATACCGCAAGCTCTATCTCGACGCCTCGGGCGCGCAGCCGAGCGGCGACGCAGCCACTCAGGAAGGCGCGCCGGGCAGCACGGCCGACCTGAGTCTCACCGGTGGGTCGCTCTCCTGGGACAGTGTGCCCGCTGAATCGCAGGTTTCCTACGATGCCCGAGAGGGGCTCACCACCTTCGACATTACCTTCACGGAGGACATTGAGCTCACCGGCTTCTGGAAGGCGCATCTGTGGGTCGAAGCCGACGGGCACGATGAGATGGACCTGTTCCTCACCATCCAGAAGCTCGACCAGAACGGCAACTTTCTCCCCACCTCGGTGCTCGATGAGCCGCACCCAGGGGCGTGGGGCCGGCTGCGAGTGTCTCACCGGGGACTGGACGAGGAAGCCTCCACCGACTACCAGCCGATCCACTCGCATAGGGTGGAAGAACGGCTCAAGCCGGGCGAGATCGTGCTGGTGCAGATCGCCTTCTTCCCCTATGGCCGTATCTGGCACAAGGGCGAGAAGCTGCGCTTGCAGATCGCCGGCAGGTATTTCCGCGAGGGCTGGTTCGAGCCCTTTTCGTGGGACACCGACAACAAGGGCAAGCACGTCATGCACACGGGCGGAAAGTACGATTCGTTTCTGCAGATCCCCGTGGTACCGCCACGCTACAAGGCGGGCGACTACATCTATAGGTAGAGCGACTCCGCCAAGCGACTACGTAGGCAGGGGGACCGTTCGATGCTCGCAGGAGTGGGAGTCAGTATCTTGCCGATTGACCGCATGCGCGAGCAGATTGTTTCCCCTGTCTTCATGCGTCGGGTGTTCACCTCATCGGAGAGGCACGGCGCCGAGTCGAGACCGGACGCCGCCGACTACTATGCCAAAGTCTCGGTGCAGGCTCGCAAATAATGCTTGCGAGACTGGTGGGCAAGACGCGCTAGGCTAGCTTGGCGGGATGGGTGAGGGCTACAGTTAAGGCGCGCGGGCGCGTGAAGGGGCGGAGTGAGTCCCCTCCCCCTTTCGTGGCGATGCTTGCCCCGCCTTCTGGCACGCCTACCGAGATAATACTCAGTGTCAAGGATGGACAATATGGACGGTTCTCCCGCGGCGAAGTGAACACAATGATACTTGGTAATACGCGATGAACAGGGCGACGGCGGCTTCCTAAACCATATGTACAACCTGGTACTTTATGGTACTCAGTAGCACATAATGGACGAGTATAGGCGGGCCCTCGCTGAGGTTATGGCTGTCTTTAGATGCTAAGCGCCAATTGGCTGCAAATTGGCTTAGAGCCGAACAGGCTTGCCTAGGGGAATTGCCTCGATGACTACCTATGAGTCACTTCGGAAGACGAACCCGGATTGCGGATTGGCTGCAAATTGGCTCGGGATTGGCTGCAAATTGGCTCAGAAAGAAACACTCCCCCAAGGGCTCTCGCACCACTCAGCAACAGGCAAATGGCAGCCAATTGGAGCTGCCGGATGTGAGCAGGAAGAGCACCTCACGAAGAGGCGGACTTGTGATCTCCCGGGAACCAGCGAGCCGACCGAGTTCGACCGACAACTTGGATTCGGCCATCGCGCTTGAGTTCGCTGAGGAGAGTCTTGATCTGACCACGGGAAAGAGCAGGAAGAACCTCCTGCAAACTACCGAAATCGGCACCCGTTCGCCTGCTATCCCGTATATGCCGGAGGAGAAGTTCCTTGTTGGTTTCCCGGTCTAGGCCGCGTCTCCGCGTATACGTTCCTCCCCGACCTAGGTACTGATGAAACTTACGTCCCAGAATGTATTTGGTTCCCTTGCCACGCCCAATTCGTTCGACTAGTCCTAGGTTGCACAGTCTAGGAAGTCGGTCCTGAAACTTCGGAGGGATCGGCTTCTCCTGGTAAACCAGGGACAAGACCAAAAGGTCAACAGTGTTGAAGCTGGACAGAGTCTGACTCCCGACTTCCTCCAGGAAGCGCAGGAATTGGGCGTCTTGAACCTCGCCGCTGATGGTAAGAAACACTTGGAAGTCATCTGTTCCTGAATAGTCGGGCAGCGGTTTGCTCTCCCGGACACTTTCCTCGTACATCCGGTTCGCTCCCTGCCCCGATCTCTCCACGAAACCACATTTCGCCAAAACCTCCGCAATTCGCCGGTTTCGTGGCGATTGCCTCCACAGGATGTTCTCTGCGTCTACGCCAGGAGGGAACCCGCCCGGGCTGATGATTTCGAGCTTGCTTGGGAACTGACGAATGAAGATGGACTCCGGGAATCTGTAATCTCTGTGGCAGACTGCATTCAATATGGCTTCTCGCACGACGCTTTCGTTGAAAGTCGGAATCTCTCTCATGAAAAGGCCTTCTTGGTATTGGTGGACCTCATTTCGAAGATTAACCGTGTCCCACAGGTCCGCCTGGTACGTAAGAAAGCCCTGCCGGTATTCCTTTCGTTGCTGATAGGGAAGAGATTCTTCCCTGGAGCGATACTCGAAGATCACTTCCGCCTGCGGCAGGTGTCTGTTCAGGCCTTGGCTGGCTCCGACAAGAACTAGTGCTGCGTAAGTCACCTTGCCTTCAACGACTAGCTCAAGATCGCTTAGAAGCTGTTCGTCGTCAGAATTCGCGATGTTTTCATTCCCTGATTTGCGTCGCCAAGCTCCCCGGAGCAACGCGATTGCGGTAGGGTCGAGATCGTGAAGGGTCCCGTTTGGAACCATCTGAGCGGAGAAATCGGGCTGCGCCTCATCGAGGATCTTCTTTATCTGATCGGGAGTCATCGGTACGAGAGAGTCGCCAGCTCGCATCCAGTAAGTCCCGCGATAGTGAATGGGGACGCCTATTGGGCGACCCGGAACAGTAACAACGAGAACTGCGCCGTTCGGGTGCATAACTCTCTCCACCTCCACTTTCAGGTGGAGACGCTCCATGATTCCGGCAGCTGTTCGTGCCGGCTCCTGGAACGCTGTCGTTCCCACTACCTGATGCGGCTTTGCGTCGGTCACTCCGAGAATTAGTCTTCCTCCGCCTTCGTTGGCGAAGGCGACACAGTAGTCGACGAGCTTCTCGAAGTCGAAGTGAGTTCTTGCCTCTTTGAAATCGAGTCGCTCATCCTCGCCATCCGCCAGAAGGCTTTCCAGTTCCTGCAACTCCAATTAGGTCCCCCGATCATCATGCATGTAGGCAAACCCGAGTCTACTACTCTTCGGCGTCTACATGCTTCGCTAGTGCGCATGACTCTGCATGCCTGCGTGTTGGAGCGTCTTCCACGGTGTCTGGCACGGTTTATGCCGCGGCAATTGCCATGGCACATGCCGCAGCACTTGCATGAAATCCGACCTTGGAGAAATCAGTAGGTTTCCGATTGAGCAAGCAGCCGGCCCCGCCTTCCGGCACGCCTACCGAAATAACACCCAGTGTCCACAATGGAGAATATGGACGGTTGACGGCCGGCGAAATGAACGCAATAGCACGTCGTAATACGCCATAGACAGCCCGACGGCGGCTTCCTAAACCTTGTGTCGCGCGTTCGATTCGCGCCGAGGGCACTCCGGTTTGGCCTGCAAATCGCCAGTATCTCTTGTGACAGCTTTGGGACTGCGGACCAATCGGCGAGGTTTGACAGCCAAACTGACAGCCTAAACTGTTCGTGTTGGTCGGGTCATGTTAGTGTACGACCGACTGGTCAGGCCTCGTGTCGTCCCCCCCGGAACCGATAGTCCCCTTTCGGCTGGAGATGCTCCGCTGTCAGCTTCGGCACATCACGACTGTGACCTTCGAATGATTACCAAGCTCGGCAAACATAGAGAAGCCCGGCCGTCTATCGTTCCGAGCCACGACGACAGCACGCGCCGCAAGACCCATCGCCGAGGAGCTTCCGCCTCATGAAGGAGCGGGGCCGGCGCCCCATTGATGTCTATGCTCATGGGAGCGCTACTCCCGCCACGGTCAGTCGATACTAGAATGAGAAGCGGGGCGTGGTCGCGGAACCTCGTGTGATACTCATACTCCGCAAGTATACTCCGCAAGTTCGAGCGGGCGTCTGACCTACAAACATTAGGGAGCGTGACAGAGGCGGCGACCATCCGGTTGCCCCTCTCATTTTTGGCAATCTCGGCGCTCACGATGGTTCCCTCTTGTGTTTCTAGGTAAGAGCAGGCGGGTCTGGTTGAGACTCTGAGGACTACGGCCAATTTGCTCGTGGGCCTTTTACGAACGTAGCCGATTTGGCCACAGTTCAAACGAGCCGTTGTTTCATCGCGACCGACACTCAACGTTCATCGCACTTCTCTACTATCAGGGTCGTTCCTCTTATGTCGACCACTCGTGTTCTCTCGCCTCTTTCTGCACCCCGGTCATGGTTTCTGATTTCAGCCTTCCAGAGCTCGCCTTCTACTCTCACGTATCCAACCGGGTCAAGGCGGAGGACCACGGTCGCCTCTAGACCGACGAGTTTCCTTAGGGGGCTATTATCATCAAAGGCGTAGGCCCGCCAAAGCTTGGGGTAAAGGGCTATGTCCTTGAGTATCCACAGAGCCAGAATAGTGGCGATTATCCAGGCGGGGATACTCACGAACTGCCTCACCAACAAGAGCACGCCCACTACCACCGAGGTCTGTGCTAACTGAAGCAAGGCGTATTTGAGAATTACCTTCGCGTTACGCAAGGTATAACCAATGTCCTACCTGGGGCCGCTTTCCGACCGAGACATCCCGTTATCGCACAAGTCTTCCTCATCATGTCACACGCCTGGACGGAGAGGGAGGTCTGCGCTGGCCGCGCCCGATGGTTCACCACCGGGAACGATTACGATCTGGTACTGGTGCCGGTCCCTTTTCCCGCCGCCGACACCCCGCCAAGGTCAGTTGCGTCTCGGCCTGGAAGTTAAGGAAGAGCAGCCCGGCTGTCGAAGAGGATGAGAGAACCCATCCCGGCCGAGAGATTAGACGTATCGAGAGGAAGAGAGCATGGGAGTTGCAGATGAGATCAGGTCCTACCTTGGTAGCGAAGTGGGAGCCAAAGTTGGCGGAAAAGGAGAAAGCGGCGACGCCAAGTTGGTCATCGCCGAGCAGAAATCCTTCCTCTCCAAGAAGACGGTCGAGTACTCGGCCAAGTTCAAGGTGCAGGACGACGACCGCGTCGTTCGCTTTTTCGAGATGCTGAAAGAATCTGGTTCTGGGATGTCCGGCGGTGACGCCGGAGATGTGGGCGGCGGCTGGGGACTTTCGAAGCAGACCTACAAGACTGGAACCGGAGGCCGCGATGGCGGCATAGAGGCCCAAGGCAGCCTGCTTGGCAACAAGTATGCGTTCACTCTCGACTACGCGAGAATTCGCATGGCGGTCCAGGCGATAGCAGAACGGAACGGGTATCGGTTCGATTATCAGTTGACTCCAAAGGGGCTGTGAGCGCTTTCTGGCCTCGCAAGGGTCCCTGCCGGTAAATAGGCCAGCAAGTAGACCCACTACCCATTTGTAAAGGAATGCGATCTGTTGATGGCGATGGGCCAATGCGGCGCCTATTTCGCCTGAGAATGGCCCTCACCCCTTTGCTACTGCAGACTCGGCTCCTTGACCTTCTCCTGGCGCACGAACAGCATCTCCCGAGCCCAGGCCGTCTCCAGTTTGAACAAGCCTGAATCCCGGACAGCGTCGCGGGCGACTTCTTCTTCTATGGGGCCGGGATCCTGAGACCCGTTACAGCATGAAGCCCAGCCGCTCGTTGGCCTTGATCAGAAAGAAAGACCCAATGACCGAGGAAGAGGCGACCAAGAAGGTCATGGCGGTTCCGCTGAGGTCGGCTATTCGCAGGTACAGAACTATGAACCAAACATGGACAAAGTAGATTCCGTTCGCGAACAAAGCCAGATCTTTGGTGAACCCCTCGATCTCGAGCTTGAGAAACAGCATAAGGATGGCCGGGCAGACG
>JAMDEO010000076.1:8392-10376 GCA_023483915.1 Actinomycetota bacterium | reverse complement strand
ACGATAACCCCCGGCACATCCCCGGAGCGCACGATGATATTCAGCAAGCCCCGCTGCAGGATGTACCCACCGATGAACATGATGACCATCGTTATGGGAATGGAGTAGAACGGGTTGAATCGCAGCGCGTTTACAATCAATAGCGCGACGTATGCGGGAAAGATGGTCAAGTCGCCATGGGCCAGGTTGACAAGACGCATGGTGCCGAAAACGAGCGACAGGCCAACCGCGAACAAGGCATAGAGACCGCCTAGGAGAATCCCTTGGACACCTGCATTTAGCCAATCCATGTCTACACCCCAAAGTAGGCCGCGGTTATCTGATCGTTCGTCAGCTCACTCGGAATTCCCTGAAGTGCGATGCGCCCTTCGAGGAAACAGGCCACATGGCTGGCCACGGTGAGCACATGCTGGACATCCTGCTCCACCACAAGAATGGTGCAGCCGTTTGCCAGCAGGATGGGAAAAGCGTCGTAAATTCGCTTAATCACGACGGGCGCCAGACCCAGCGAAACCTCGTCCATCAGGATAAGTCTTGGATTGGCCATCAATGCCCGGCCGATGGCTAGAGCTTGCTGCTCTCCACCAGAGAGCGCCGAAGCCTGACGTTTAGCCAAGGGCGCCAGCAGCGGGAAGAGCTCGTACACGGTATCGGTCCTCCAGGGACCTTTGCGGTTGCGGTACGCCCCAACGAGCAGGTTCTCGTGCACGGAGAGACTGGTGAAAACCCGCCGTCCCTCAGGAACCGTGGCGATGCCTCGCACGACGCGTTCATGAGCGGGCATATGATCAATCGGCTGCCCGTCGAAGAGAATGCGGCCGCGGCGAGGAGTCAACAAACCGGAAATCGTCTTGAGGAGCGTGCTCTTGCCGGCACCGTTTGCCCCGATGCAGGCGAAGATCTCGCCCTCTTCCACACTGAGGTTGATGTCATACAGAGCCTGGAAGTCCTCGTAGTAGACGCTGGCGTTTTCGACTCGGAGGATACTCATGCCGGCGTCCCTCCCATGTAGCACGCCTGGACTTCCGGACTATTCATGACTTCATGGGGCTCACCCTCGCACAGGTTGCGGCCGAACTGGATGACCGAGATACGGTCAACCACGGCCAGAAGTGCGTGAACGATGTGTTCGATCCAAACAATGGTGATGCCCGTGGCCCTAAGCTTCCTGATCTCCTCGATGAGATCTTGAACTTCTACCTCGGTAAGACCGCCGGCGATCTCGTCCAGAAGAAGTATCTTGGGGTCAGTGGCAAGAGCACGGGCCAGTTCGAGTCTCTTGCGATCCAAGAGAGTCAGAGATCCCGCAAGGACGTTGACCTTCTTGATCATGCCGGTCATCTGGAGTACGTCAATACAACGGTCGTAGGATGCTCTCTCAGCAACGCCCCGTCCCTGGGTGGCGCCCACGAGAACGTTCTCGAACACCGTCATTCCGGTGAAAGGCTTGGGAATTTGGAATGTGCGGCCTATGCCCTGTCGGCAACGATCGTGGCGGGCAAGGTGCGTAATGTCCCTGCCCTCGAAGACCACCTTCCCTGCATCGGCATGAACTGCACCGGTTATCAGGTTAAACCAAGTGGTCTTACCTGCCCCGTTGGGACCGACAATGCCGAGAGCTTCCCCGTATTTCACGCTGATGCTCAGGTCGTCGATCACCAAGACCCCCCCGAATGACTTCCGAAGGCCTTGGGTTTCAAGCGCTACCGTCAAGTCTACTCACCTCCATTGCTCCCCCTTCCCCGATTTCGTCCGGATTGGACCTGACCAAGCGATGCCCCCCGCAGCATTCAGACTGCGCCAGCCACAACTCGACAGCATGTCATATTGGATGCTTTGAGGTCAAGAATTCCCCTCCATTTTCGGCGGTAATGCCGCTTGCGCGTACCAAAACGGGGGCCGGCCTCTCGCGAGGCCGGCCCCCCATCCTACCTACCGGCAGGAACAGCGCCGATCAACTACCCTTTAAAGCTCTCACGCCTTC
>JAMDEO010000076.1:0-8382 GCA_023483915.1 Actinomycetota bacterium | reverse complement strand
CAGGCCTTCCAGAGCTCGATATCGCCGACGTTCATGTCCTGCTTGCTCACGTCGACGGGCCCAAATTTCTGCGTTAGATAGCCGGCCTTCTCGATCAGAAGCGTGTACTGGCCGTTCTTCAAACCTTTCAGCCAGAAATCGCCGTAGCTGTCCGTTACACCGCTGCATTTTTCGCCGCTATCCACGTTGGTAGCCGTAACGGTCGCGTTCGCCGTGCACTCATCTGCTTCTTTGTCATAGATCGCTCCAGCGATGAACCGCTTCGGCAGACCGATGTAGTACACGCGCGGCTTCACTTCCGGAATCTCCGGCTTGAGCAGTTCTGCCTTAGCGACCAGTTCCTTGATTTTGGGATCGTCTTCGTCACCAAAAGTGAAGGCTCCAGTCGGGCATGCGTCCACACAACGAGGCTCCGACCAGCCGTCGTCAAGCAGATGCGCACAAAACGTGCACTTCTGGGCGATATTGAGGTCGTCGTTGAAGTAGATTATGTTCTCGTACGGGCAGGCCTCTATGCAGAGCTGGTTGCCGCGGCACTTGGCCGGATCGATGATGACAGCGCCGTCGGCGCGCTTGTAGATGGCCTTCTGCGGGCACGCTTTCAGGCACGGAGCATCGTCGCAGTGTTGGCATATGCTGTGCTCATAAGTAACCTTGACTTTAGGAACCTGGCCGCGGACATTGTCGTAGACCTTGTTCCAGAACTGACCGGTATCCGGCTGCGGCTTGGCGATGGGCGACCAGTCGTTGGCCACGTGCTCGTCCTTGCACGCCACCTGGCAGTTGTAGCAGCCGTTGCAGATGTCGTAATTGATGACGAGTACCTTACCCATCATTCACCTCCCATGACGCAGGCCTCTAAGCCGGGACCCGCACAGGGGTGGAATGGGCGTTCGAAGGCACCTGGATACTTACGCTTGATCGCCTCCAGATCGGTTTTCTCGATCTCGACCAAGAAGCCGCTCACTGCGTGGCCGACCGCATTCTTCGATGTTGTATTCCGAGGGACGATGGTGTTGATGGCGCCACCGCGGTCAAGGACGCCCGGTTCGATGGGATCCCACTTGGCTCCGTGATCCATGTAGACCACATCGGGCATGATCCTCTCGGTTATGTAGGCGGCGCCAAGGACGGTGCCCCTCTCGTTGAAGATCGACACCACATCGCCGTCTTTGATGCCCCGCTCGCCGGCGGTTGACGGATGCAGCCAGACCGGGTGGTATTGATAGCCGTCCGGGCCTTTGATCTTGCAGGTGGGGATTTCGCGCAGCCAAGTGATGTCGTCATGCTGCGAGTGCACCCCCCACCGCGGGTGGTTCGAACAGACGAGTAGGGGATACTTCTTCGAACGCTCCGTGCCGATGGTTTCCTCGTGACTGATGCCTTTGGCCACCCACTTCGGTACGGGCGGACGCTCGAGGTCTTTGGGGAAGTGCTTCTGCAATCCTGTCGCCAAGAACTCGAGCTTCCCGGTTGGAGTGGTGAGCGGGTACTTCTCGGGATCCTTGTAGAAGTTGTAGAAACCTGCCGGCACCTCCTCCCACCCGTCGGCGGTCGGCACTACGTAGTAGCCCTTCTCGTTGAGCTCCTCCCAGCTGATGAGGTCGGAGCAGCGGGACGTCTCCCAACCATACTTGATGAGCTCGGGGATGGTTTTCCCCCCCGTGTACTCCTTGAGGAGACCGAGACGGTCCGCCAGCATGCAAACGATCTCATAGTCGCTGTATGACTCGCCCAACGGCTCCACGCACTTGTGCTCGGGGAAGAGCAGGTTGTACTGGCCGCTGAAGATGTCGCCGGCGATGTCGTCCTCTTCCAGCTTGGTGTTTACCGGAAGGATGATGTCGGCAAGCAGGGCATCATTCTCGAGCCACGGATGCTGGCACCACATGAACTCGATGTCGGGGTGCTGCATGGCCCGGACATAGTCGTTGCCGGAGTTCCAGCACGTGATCCAGGAGGGCGAATCGGTCCACACGGCGTGGATCTTAGAGCAGCCCTCAGCGGGATACTTGTAGTGCACGAACTGGTCTTTGCGGTCGGCACACTCGGATTCGCACCCGTACCAGTCGCACTCACCCTCGAGGATGGCCTTCGGCACGTAGGTTTTCGGAATGAACGATGGGTGGTTGGTCTCATCCGGGTGGCCGCCGGTGTAGGCAGCACGCAGGTAGGGCACCCGCAGCGGCTTGGGCTGCGCGTACTGATCCGGCTTGTCGAAGAGGCCCCACTCGATCATTTTGGCCTGGTTGATTCCCGGCTTGCCGAGCCCCTGCATAGCCAGGCAGATGTTTTGCAGGCGGGCGGCTTCGGTCGCATAAGGTCCGCGGATGCCCGGACCGCCGTTACCGATGACCACGGTGGTCCGCTTGGACGCCCACTCCTTGGCGAGGGCCTTGATGACCCGGGCGGGTACACCGGTGATGGGCGCGGCCCATTCCGGCGTCTTGGGAACGCCGTCCTCGTCGCCCATTACATAGGCCTTGTATTCGTCCACGCCTACAGCGTGCGTGTCGAGGTATTCCTTGTCATAGGTGCCGTCCGTGAACCACTGATAGGTGATCGCCAGATACAGGGCGGCGTCCGTGTTTGGCAGGACAGGAATCCATCTGTCGGCATGTACGGCGGCTGCATAATTGAGGTCCGGGCACACGTAGATCTGTTTGATGCCCAGCTCGGTCCACCAGTAGCTGAGCCGGCTGGGGAGCTGACCCTGCCAGCCCCACGGCGTTGTCTCCTGGTCGCAACCCCAGAAGAGGAGCAGCTCGGCGTTCTTGGACATGTCGTAGAGCAGGTTGCTCTGCTGGCCCTGGCCCACAGGCTCGCAGCCCCAGAAGTGCTTGCTCCCCCACCACCAACCTTCCCAGCTGTCGGGCTGGCGGTTCTGCTGAGTAAAGCCGCCCCAGAGACGGAGAAGTTTCCGGCCGGCCCCATGGCAGGCCTGCACGACCTTGTTCTCACCGTGCTGGTCACTCTGATAGAGAAGGGCGGTCGGGCCGTACTTCTCTTTGATGCGATTCATCTCGCTCGTGATGATATCCAGCGCCTGATCCCAGGAAATCCGCTTGTACTTACTCTTTCCGCGGTTCTGAGGATTGCGCTCTCCATCGGGATCCCAGTCGACGCGCATCATGGGATAGCGAATACGTGCAGGCGAGTAGATCCGCTTCTTGTATGCGATCGAGTAAGGCGGAATCAGGGTCTTCATGCTGGGTTCGAAGGTCTTGCCCCGGACTTGGAACTTCCAGGGATTCATGTCCTTCTGTGGATCGTACTTCCAGTCGTAGTGCATCGGGCGGATGCGGATGATCTTGCCATCCTTGACATCCACCATCGACGCATTCGACCCGTTCTCGGGCACACCGCAGAAGCTGATGTCGCGAACCAGTGTCTTTTCGCCCGAGGTGCTGTTCTTCGCCCGGTCTTGTGCCATACGACCTCCCACTATTTACTCACGCTATTCCTACACATGGAATAGCTATTCCGTCAAATTACATCCATCTATTATGCGGTCCCAGCCCCACCAAGTCAACCAGACGAAAGCCCAAGCGGGTATTGCCGCTGTTCTCGCAGCAATGAGTACTATGGGGCGGTCGTCTGGCTCAGATGCCGAGAAAGCTCGGCAGCTGCCTTCTTCACTGCCTCGGCCTTCCTCTTTCGCTCTCTGGCACCGAATCTCTCCGCTGGAGCCACCACCGAGATCACCGCTCTTACCCCTCCGTCGGGACCGAAAACCGGCGCCGAGACTGCCGACACACCCACATCCTGTTCCTCGAAGTCGTAAGCGAGACCTTCCCGCACGACGCGGTCCAACTCGACGACGATCCGGGCAGGATCCGTAATCGTGTTTGGGGTAAGTTTGAGTTGAGGGCCCCGAAGAAGGCGTTCACGTTCAGCCTGGGTGTGGTAGGCCGCAAAGGTCTTCATCGTAGAGTTGGCCAGGTTTCGGAGGACGCGGCCGATAGGCAGGTTTGGCTTGAACGGATGCGAGGTCGCTACCTGATCGACAACGACGGCTCCCCCACTGCCTTCAACAGCAAGCTCGACCGTCTCCCCAGTGGCCGCCGCCAGACGTTCCACAATGGGATGAGTCGAACGCGCAAAACCCACATAGGAAAGCGTGAGGTACGCGCCCGGTACAGTGGCCGGACCGATGTGGTAGCGCTCTGTCTCCGGGTCGAAGGCAAGAAATCCCTTCCACTCGAGCGTACGCAGCATACGGTAGGCAGTGGTCTTGGAGATACCAGTCTTGCGAGAGATCTCGTCGAGACCCCACTCGGGATGCTCCACATCGAAGAGGGTCAGAATCGTTAGTCCGCGCGCGAGGGCCTGCACGAAGAGGTCGCTGGACTCTTCGCTTCCACCTTCTATGGAGCTTCGAGGTCTCCCCCCAATGCGCGCCACCGGTCACCCTTCCCTTGGAGCCATGTTATGAGGCCGTTGCCTTTGAGAGCGCATTTCCTACGCAACCCAGTGTAGCCGCTCTGAGCAGCAGTGCGTAGTAGATGTGACGCACAAGCTGGGGGGAGCAGGGCTGGAATCGGAGAAGGGCCCGGGCTGTCACGCAGCCCGGGCCCCAGATGTTCCAAGGCGCCGACCTTCAATGGCCACCCTCGTCGGTCATGCCTTCCAGACTACTATGTCTCCCAAGTTCTGGTCCTTGGAAGTGGCATCGATGGGGCCTAGCTTCTGGGTGAGATACCCCGGCTTTTCGATGAGGATGGTATAGGCGCCATCGGAAAGGTTCTTCAGCCAGAAGTCGCCATAGTTGTCGGTAGTGGTGGTCACCTTCTCCCCGGTTGCGGCATTCGTGGCCGTGACGGTAGCCCCTTCCGTGCACTCGTCCGCTTCTTTGTCGTAGACGGCTCCTGCAATCCACTTCTTGGGGAGATTGAGGTAGTAGACCCGGGGACGAGTGGGAAGCTCGGGCTTGAGAAGTTCCGAGACGGCGATCTTCTCTTTGATCTTGGGATCATCCTCGTCGCCGAAGGTGAAAGCCCCCGTGGGACAGGCATCGGAGCAGCGGGTCTCGCTCCAGCCCTGGTCGAGAAGGTGGGCGCAGAAGGTGCACTTCTGGGCGATATTCAGGTCATCATTGAAGTAGATGACGTTCTCGTAGGGGCAGGCTTCCAGGCAAAGCTGGTTTCCCCGGCATCTCCCTGGATCGATAATCACGACCCCGTCTGTACGCCGGTAGATGGCTTTCTGCGGGCACGCCTCCAGGCAGGGCGCATCTTCACAGTGCTGGCAGATACTGTGATGGTAGGTGACCTGTACCTTCGGCACGGTCCCCAGTTCCAGGTTGATCACCTTGGTCCAAAACTGACCGGTATCGGGCTGCGGCTTGGCGATCGGCGACCAGTCGTTGGCCACATGCTCGTCCTTGCAGGCCACCTGGCAGTTGTGGCACCCATTGCAGATGGAAAGATCTATGATCATCACCTTGCCCATCAGGCACCTCCTTCAGTCACCCCAGCTATACACGGTCCGGCCGCCACATGGCAGGTACGCGCAAATGCCTCCGGGTACTTGGCATTCAAATCTTCCAGGTCGGCCTTCTCTACCTCTACCAGGAAGCCGCTCACCGCATGGCCGCAGGCATTTTTCGATGTGGTATTACGCGGGACGATGGTGTTTATCGCCCCACCCCGGTCGATCTCACCGGGTACGACGGGATCATACTTGGCGCCGTGATCGATTCCAACAGCCCCAGGCATGATCCGCTCCGTCACGTACGCGCCGGCAAGGACGGTGCCCCGATCATTGAAGACGCTGACCACATCGCCGTTGTCGATCCCCCGAGCCTCTGCGTCAGCCGGGTTGATCCACAGCGGATGGTACTGATAGCCGTCGGATGCCCTCACCTTGCAGGTTTCGATCTCTCTCAGCCAGGTGACGTCATCATGCTGCGAGTGCACTCCCCACCGAGGGTGGTTGCTCATGACCAAGAGCGGGTACGTTTTGGCCCGCTCGGTCCCGAGTGTCTCTTCATGGCTTGGGCCGATTGGGATCCATTTGGGTACCGGTCCCCTTTCTGGATCATCCGCGAAGTGCTCGGCCAGACCGGTCGAGTAGAATTCGAGCTTGCCCGTGGGTGTGGAAAGTGGGTATTTCTCAGGATCCTCATAGAACTTGACGAGCCCGGCGGGAATGCTCTCCCAATCCGGATCTGTCGGAACCACGAAGTAACCCTTCTCCCGCAACTCATCCCAACTGATGAGGTGCGCCACCCGGGACGTCTCGTACCCGATCTTGATCAACTCGGGGATTGTCCTACCCCCTGTGTACTGCTCCAAGAGCCCCAGTCGTTCGGCTATCCTGCATACCGCCTCGTAGTCGCTGACCGACTCACCAAGAGGCTCTATGCAGCGATCTTCCGGGAAGAGGAGATTCATCTGTCCGCTGAAGATGTCGCTCCCTATGTCGTCCTCTTCGAGGATGGTGTTGATGGGCAGGACGATGTCTGCGAAGAGGGCATCGTTCTCAATCCATGGGTGCTGGCAGAGGATGAACTCGATATCAGGATGCCGCATCGCCCGGATGAAATCGTTGCCGTTGTTCCAGCAGGTGATCCAAGAGGGCGAATCGGTCCAGATCATGTGGATCTTGGAGCAGCCGTCGGCCGGGTACTTGTAATGGACGAACTGGTTCTCCCTGCTGGTGAACTCGCTCTCGTTGCCATACCAGTCGCAGTTTCCCTGGAGGATTGCCTTGGGAACCAAGGTCTTGGGAATAAAGGACGGATGGTTGGTTAGCATCGGCGTGCTACCGGTGTAGGCTGCATGCAGGTCGGTAAGGATCGCCGGTGCCGGCGGAGACATCTGCTCCATATTGTCGAGAAGGCCCCACTCGATCATCTTGGCCTGATTGCAGCCCGGCTTGCCGAGGCCCTGCATCCCCAAGCAGATGGATTGCAGACGAGCCGGTTCCGTAGCATAGGGGCCGCGGATGCCGGGGCCCCCATTGCCGATGCAAATGGTGGTTCGCTTGGAAGCCCATTCCGCAGCAAGGGCCTTGATGATGCGGCTGGGAACACCGGTGATCGGGCCCGCCCACTCGGGGGATTTAGCCACCCCGTCTTCGCGGCCCATGACGTAATCCTCGAACTTGTCCACGCCGTAGGCGTGGGTCTCGAGATATTCCTTGTCGTAGGTGCCGTTCTCGAACCATTCATGGCAGATGGCGAGATAAAGAGCAGCATCGGTATTGGGCAGAATGGGGATCCACTTATCCGCATGGACGGCAGTGGCGTAGTTGCAGTCCGGCGCGATGTAGATCTGCTTGATGCCGAGCTCGGTCCACCAGTAGCTGAGACGGCTGGTGAGTTGCCCCTGCCATCCCCAGACAGTGGTTTCCTGGTCGCATCCCCAGAAGAGAAGGAGCTCCGTATTCTTGGAAATGTCGTAGAGGAGGTTGCTTTGCGGCACCTGCTGGCCGACCGGTTCGCAGCCCCAGACGTGCTTCGATCCCCACCACCAGCCTTCCCAACTGTCGGCATCGCGTATCTGCAGCGTATAGCCGCCAAATTGAGTCAACAGCTTGCGCATGCAGCCGTGCGGCCCATGAACCACCTTGTTCTCACCATGCTGGTCCGACTGATTGAGGATCGCGGTGGGCCCATACGTCTTCTTGATGCGTAGCATCTCGGCGGCTATCAGGTCGAGGGCTTCATCCCAGCTTATCCGCACATATTTGCTGGTTCCCCGGTTCTGGGGATTCCGCTCGCCCTTCGGGTCCCAATCGATCCGCTTCATCGGGTAGCGGATCCGAGCCGGCGAGAAGACTCTCTTCTTGTAAGCGAGGCTGAGGGGCGGGACGAGACTTTTGTCGCTCGGTTCGAAGGTCTTGCCTCGGGCATGCATCACCCAGGGCTTGACCTCCTCCTTGGTGTAACGCTCATAGTAGCGGGCGGGGCGAATGCGGATGATCTTACCGTCCTTGACGTCCACCATGGAGGCGTTGGCGCCATTGAAGACCCCGCACCAGCTGATATCGCGGACGATTGTCGTCTCCCCGGCCGCGTTGGGCGGTCTTTTCACGAAATCTCCCACAACGTCCCCTTTCTTCCGGCCGGCTCGCGCTCGGCCCGACCAACTGCTGGGGGCCATGTTAATAAGCGGATACTAATTACACAACTGCCTTTGTAGGAAGTGCCTGCCTCACCAAACACGAAGTGGGGCTCACCTTGCTGGGTGAGCCCCACTTCGGCTTCGGTCGTGCGGCCGCCGCGCGGCCCAACCGGTGCTATGCCTTTTCCAGGAAGATGGTTCCCAGATTGATGCTTGCCTCAGGTTTGACGGTCGTTACGTAGGGCTGGTAGCCCTTGGCCTCAACGGTTACGACATACTCTTTGCCGGGTTCGAGCTTGTCGATCACGAACTC
>JAMDEO010000137.1 GCA_023483915.1 Actinomycetota bacterium | reverse complement strand
ACAGGATCACTCCCAGTCGAACACCGGTAATCCAATCTCACAAGAAGTCCACAATGTGGCTACGGACTGCTGCGCCGCTACTGACCGCTCCGCAAGACTTGAAGGAAGCACCCCTGCGCTAGAACGTGTCCCCCCGCGGCCACTGTTGCGATGCCGACTCTATATGTGTTCCTGTGACTCTCGACACTTGTTGATCTTCCGTTCACGACCAGCGTGCATCGGTAGTGGATCCCCACTCCGATGATGTTTCCGTTCTCGGGCAACTGGTCGGTGGGTGGGGTGGGCCCGTTGGTCTGCGCATAGAGGTCGATGACCTTGAGGGTGATGTCGCCCTCCGACCCGAACCGTTTGTCGCCCAGCTCAGAGATGGCGACCGGTCCCTGCGCCTGGATGCCCAGCATGCTGTCAGAAAACGATGCGTCGTCTCGATAGAGGGCGGCAATCCGCTCTTTGTCCCCCGAGGACCAGGCCGCCAGATACCGGTCGGCGATTTGTCGGAGTTGCTCGGAGCCGCCCTTGCCGGGGGCGAAACACCCTGAAGAGATCATCTCGAGAGTTGCCAACGGGAACCACAGCTCGTAACCGGTCACCAGGCCGCCCCCGAACCGGAAGATGTCAAACGTGCCGACGGGAGCGTGATTCGTTGGCTCCGGCACCCAAGGGGGCCAAATGGTGTCCACGATGAGACGGTAGGCAGCGCCGTCCGCAGAGAGGTACACAGCCCTCCGGTGGGCCTTGATGTTGGGGAAGTAGGAGAAGAAATCCCGATGGATCTCGATGATACCGGGCTTGCCTGCGATCGTGAAGTCGCCGTTGCTCGGGTCGTAGAAGGCGGCCTCGTCGGCGAACTCGACGAAAGTGGCATCGGCATCGGGCCATGCCCCGTAGAAGCGATCTGCGAAGGCGATTGCGTCTGTCTTCCACTGGCCGATCTTGGCCTTCGACATGGTGACTGGCATGGTGGTAGACGTGGCCGAGGGCGGCCTGTTCACCGTCGGGTTGGTGGGGGTTGTCGCCCCGGTTGCCACCACGGCCGGCGCGGTTGAAGCCGTCCTCGAGACAGCGCTCGCAGTTTCTTCACCACCGCACGCGGCCACCAGACCGCCCAGCACGACGAGAAGCATAACGGTGAGCGCACATATGGCGGCGAGGAGCCGCATGCTGGACTTTCCGCTGGGCAGGATCTCGACTCTCATCGCACAGCCTCCGATCTGCTTTCTCATCCGTGCGCATGCCGGTTGCTGCGGTGCACGTGGCGCACGGTTACTCACCTCCCGGCACCCACTTGAAAAGCCCGTCACTGGTCGCGGCATAGAGGGCTCCGCCCGGAGCCGGGTCGGGGACCAGCGACGCTGTTTCGAGCCAGCTCGGCATGTTCTCGCCGATGTTCACCCAGGAGGCGCCTCCGTCGGTGGAGCGGTGAAGGGTCCCATCCCAGAAACCTGTCCCGCCGGTGTAGGCGTAGAGCGTGCCCGCCGCGTGGGGGTCGAAGACAAGCCACATGATCCTTTCCGCGCGCCCATCTAGCTCCACTTTCTCCCAGGTCGCCCCGCCGTCGGTAGAGCGGCGGACGACGCTGTGCTCGTCATCGGATAGACCGTTCTGAATCGCCCAGACAACGCCAGGGTGGTGCGGATCAACTGAAAGATCCACAACCGGAACGTCCCACTCCGAGGGTGCCAGATCAGTCCAGGTGGCACCGGCGTCGGCGGATTTGGCGACGTGATACACGTGCCCGTCCCCGCGGTTGCTGGGGTCGCCGTTGGGGTCGCTGCCAGCCAAGACGTAGATTGTGGAGGCATCCTGTGGATCGGTCACCACGCCTCGGCTGACGCTGAGGGGGTCGGGATTGACTGGGCCGGTCACCGCCACGTCGGTCCGCTGCCAGCTATTACCGGCGTCGGTGGACCTATAGAGATAGAAGGGGCTCCAGACCCAGTCTTCGGAAACGGCGAACAGGGTATCGGGTTGGTCGGCCAGCACGAAGGCTAGTCGGCCAAATATGCCGCTACGATTCTTCGTAGGAAGGCCGGCGCCGTTCAGCCGCGTCCAGCTTGTCCCGCTATCGTCGGAGCGGAACAGTCCGGCATCGGTCAGCGCGTAGAGTCTGGAGGGCATCGAAGGCGCCAGGACCACTGAGCTGCGCGCCGGGGGCGCCTGGGGCGAGAAGCCGTTGCTTTCCAGGATGAGAGTCCAATCTGCTCCGCTGTCGGTGGATCGATAGATCCCGGCGTTTGTGGTGCCATAGAGAGTCGAAGGATTAGTCGGATCGACCAGGATGCTATTGACTGCCCCATCCAGCGGATCCGGCGGATCCGTCACGTCAGGGAGGCCGGTGCTCGCCTTCCTCCAGGTGCCGCCGCCGTCGATGGACTTGTATACGCCCTCGAAAGTCGCCGCGTAGAAGGTCGAAAGATGGTCGGGGTCGACCAGGGGCGCCCCATTAGCTCCGACAACGGCTTCGGTGTCCGCATCGGTCAGATCGACCCAGTCGTCAAGAGGAGCCAGGAAGGCGTCAAGAGTCTGTTGCGCGGCGGCAGGTATCGGCGGCGTCTCCCGGGGACTGTCGGCCTCCTCGAAGGCCTGCATTCCCTCGTCGAAGCTGAGTCTGGTCCACGTCGTGCCTCGGTCGGTCGATCGCCATACGTACCCGGTGTCGTCCCACATGTAGATCGTGGAAGGAGTGGTCGTCGTGTCGAAGGCCGTCGCGACCCATATGTCACCGCCCTTCCTGGGGGCACCAGCTTCCGTCAGGTCCGTCCAGGTCATGCCGCCATCAGCCGAGCGCAGGAGGTGGTCAGACACCGCCTCATCAGCCTCCGGAGCTATGGAGCAGACCACGTAGATGGTGGACGGCGAGGCTGGATCGATGAAGGGCACCCCCACGTCTCCAGGGATCGTTGGGAGCTGGCTCCAGCTCCCCGCCCCGTCACTCGATTTGAAGAGGCCCTCACTTGTGGAGGCGTAGAGGATCGCGTGGTCGCTGGGGTCCATGACCAAGGCCGAGACTGAGACGGTATGGGTTGTCTCGCCCTTCGCCAACAACGGCAGCGGGAGACGCTCCCACTCCCCGCTTGCCACGCCCGCGCTGACAACGTTCTCGTCGGTGATCGCCAGCACGAAGTCCGGCCGGGTCAGATTGCGGACGGCCGTGAGGCTCCCGACGGCGACGGCGGCCACGAGGACGACAGCGATGGAGGCATAGATCGCGACGCGCAGGCCGCTCCTGCGTTTGGGCGTGGAGGCTTTCGGCACCAACACTTGCGTCCGATCGCGTACCTGCTCGACGCCTTTACCCATCGAAGGCCACCGCTCCTGAGGCAGGAGCCTGTCCTTGCCGGCCTGCGCTTCGATGCCGGCCCAGACGCCGCTTCGGTCCACCGGCCAGGAGAGCCGCTTCAGTCTTTCTTCCAGTTGCCCGCCGTCGTTCATCACTGTTCCTCCAGTGTTTCTCGTAGCGTATGGAGGGCGCGGTGCAAATGCTGGTCGACCGTTCCCTCGGAAATGTGCATGGCATGGGCGACTTCGCGCGCGGTCAAGTCGCCCACGTAGTGCAAAGCAACCGCGGTTCGCTGTTTCGAAGGCAGACTCCGTACCAGTTCCCAGAGCTCTGGGTCGAATGACCGTACCTCTTCCGGTACCGTGGGCTGCTGCTCCATCTTGAGCAGGAGTCTGGTCTGTCTCCAGATCGAGCGCTGCTGGTCGCGGATCAGGTTCAAAGCCACTCGTCGCACCCAAGCGGCCGGATCTTCGTAGGTGGCCAGACGGCCCCAGTCTCGTACAAGGCGAACGAAGGCCTCTTGGACCGCGTCGGCGGCCACGTCCCTGGTCCCGGCTACGATGGTCAGCGCCTTGACCAGATAGTCATAGTCGTGCTCGAAAACGTCTTCGGGGCAGCTGTAGTGCGCATGCTCCCGGACCCCGCCATCGCTCATCGACCAGTCGCTCAAACGGGTCACGCTCCCGGTGTTCAAGAACGTACCACCGTCGCTATGCACCTTGGCCGGTCCCATCTCTCCCTAGTCTCCCTACCATTGTCCTGCTTTCGGCGCATACACGCACGGGAGGGTCAAATCCTTGACATGGGGCAAAAGAAATCCCGAAGGGTCAGGGCGAGCGGAGGTCACCCCTGGTCGCGCGTTAGTCACTCCATGAGATAAAGTGCGGGTCAATGAGCGTCTGGTACATACTTGGAATAGCCCTGGGCTTGGCCATGGATGCCTTTGCGGTATCGCTGGCCTCATGCTGCCGCCTTAGAAGGGTGAATGTCGGCCATATCTCTCGGCTGGCTCTGAGCTTCGGTTTCTTTCAGTTCATGATGCCGGTTGTCGGGTGGCTTGCGGGCCGAGGTCTCTCACGCTGGCTGGGCGCGATAGATCACTGGGTGGCATTCGGCCTCCTTGCCCTGATCGGGGGCAAGATGCTGTGGGACTCCCTCCGGCCCCCTGGAGGCGCAGCTCCAGACCCCACGCGAGGCTGGGTGCTTTTGACGCTCGGGATCGCGACCAGCATCGACGCACTTGCCGTGGGACTCAGCCTGGCCTTCCTCAATGTATCCATATGGGTGCCCAGCATCGTGATAGGCATCGTCGCCGCGGTTCTCACCGCCATTGGAGCCGTTTTTGGCTCTCGGATGGGCCAACGGTTCGGCGTGTGGGCCGAGCGGTTTGGTGGATTGGTCCTTATCGGGATCGGGGTCAGGATCCTCTTGAGCCACGTCTCCTAGATGGGGTCGAGCCATGGCAGACATCCATATCTGTACTTGAAGCCCCAGGCGAATCGTCCGTTTGTACTGGACTCCTTCGGCCGGGGCTTCCTCAACATGGAGTGGTCCCTTCCTCTCCGAATTGCCACCGAACTCGCTCCAAAGACGTGAAGACCCGCCAGCGGCGGCTGAGCTTCGCCACAAGAAATCCCAGGAAATAAGCGGAGAGGGGGAAATTCGAACCCCCGGTACCGGTCGCGCGGCCAACCCGCCCTCCCCAAAGTCTGACGGAGCGGCCCTTTGTCGACGCCACACTCCTACCCAGTGTTGGCTCACACGGCGAGATTGTCTGAGAGCATCTCGCCATGGTTCGCGGGTAAGCTGGTCGTCTGTCTCCGTCATACCTAGTCACGCTCTCGTTGTGCTATCGACCGAGCATAGCGACTGCGGTTACGAGGTCCTCGAGGCCTGTGACTAGCAGCTCATCGCTGGCCTCTGTCTGTTTGCGGGATTCACGGGCCGACGAGAGCGGGGCAGCGACGGGACTTTTGGCGCTTTGTTGGGCTGGCCGGACAGGGTGTCCTACCTGCGTCGATCCGTCGGCAAGCAACTCGGACCTCCTCGCCGTCCTCGAACGCAAGCCCCACACCGCTCCGGTCACCGATCGCCCCAATGTCCTGTATGCTGTCTCGAACAATGATGGACGCCTGCACGATCCCCCGAACCCCCTCAGCTGGATGCCGACAAGTAAGTCCGCGGATTCCTTGCGTTGACCGCCCGGGTACTCTCTCGACCGGGCGTTCTTCTCAACGCACCACGCCGAGGAGGACGTGATCCGTTTGCGTGTCCCCGAAATCCTCCGTAGCCGAGATTTTCGTCTGCTTTGGGGCGGACAGTTCGTGTCTCTCCTGGCCGAGCAGTTCTTCCTCGTCGCGCTTCCTTGGCTGGTCCTGCAACTAACCGGCGATATTTTCGCCGTAGGGACGGTCGTGGCCGTCACCGCCGCTCCCCGCGCGGTGTTCTTATTGCTGGGTGGGGCGCTCCTCAACAGGTTCTCCCCGCGAACGGTGATGCTGTACTCCAATCTCGGCCGGATGGTGCTCGTGGCGGTCCTGGCAGTCCTTACTGTGAGCGGCTCGGTGCAGCTTTGGATGCTCTACACCTTCGCCCTCCTGCTGGGGCTTGGGTATGCCATCTATCTACCGGCGCAGGCGGCGATCGTCCCGAGACTGGTGTGCAAGGAACGTCTCCACGCGGGCAATGCCATCACCCAGGGCACGTTCCAACTGTCGCGCGCGCTGGGACCGGTCTTGGCCGGCGTATTGATCGCATTCCTTGGTACGAGCGAGGTTGGGGCTACAGCCGCACCGGACCCCTCAGGCGTAGGAATCGTGTTCGGTCTGGAAGCAGCGAGCTTCCTCGTCTCCGCGATCACTCTTGTGATGATCGCGCTCTCCCCGATGAGTCACGAGAGAGGCCGGGATGCGCGCAGGCTCGGGATCGTGCGGTCCCTCGGCGATGGGTTCGCCTGCGTTTGGCGAGACAAGACCCTGCGCCACTACTTTGTGCTGATCGGGCTGGTCAACCTCGCGCTTCTGGGGCCGATATCCGTGGGCTTGCCAGTTCTCGCGAGTGCCCGATTCCAAGGTGCTGGTGCCATGGCATATGGCGCCATACTGTCGGGCCTCGGACTGGGGGCCGTATGCGGCGTGGTTGCAGGAGGCACTCTCCGCCGCCCGCCGGGTCGTTCGTTCCCAGCGGCTCTGCTCGGCTCGTGCGCGCTCCTGGGTGTAGGCTTGGCTCTTCTCGGGGCCCTTCCATCGGCCGGAGCTTCCGCCGCGGCAGCTTTTCTCATCGGCCTGGCGGAGGGGTACCTGACGGTGGAGTTCATCACCTGGCTGCAACTGCGCACATCCCGGGAGGAACTCGGTCGCATGATGGGTATCCTTTTGTTCACTTCGCTCGGCCAGGCGCCTCTATCGAATGTCATCGCAGGAGCGCTCATGGGGTTCGGCGTGTCGGTCGTCATGATCGCGGCCGGAGGCTTCATCGTGCTGGTCGCTCTGATCGCTGCGTTCAGCCCTTCGGTGTGGCAGTTGCGCGAAACCCCCCCACTGGCCGTTCAGAAAGTCGTTCCATGGTCGGCGTCTCTACCCGGGCAGGCAGTGGGAATCGAGATCGGCGCTTCGACGAATTGATCGCCGCGTATGCTGTCTCGAGCAACGAGGGGCGCCTGCGTGACGTTACCAACCCCGCGGCTGGATGTCGGCGAGCAATTGGGCGGACTTTCCAAGCTCGGACCTGAGCCCCTGCCGCCACCTCCTGGACGAGGCGATCCGCCGGAAGGAGGGGCCGCTTGAGAAAGACTCGGCCCCATACACCGGGGCTGTGCCGTGACCGGGCGGCTCCTACCTGTATTGCCAAGTCCCGCTGAAGGACGCCGAGTTGCCCTGGGAGGTGCCCTGGCCCTCGACCTCGGTTGTTCCCGTAAGGCCCTCGAAGTCGCCGGTGCCGCTGACGATCGTCTCGCTGACGGTCCACGTGGTGCTATCGGCCGACAACGCCTGTCCGGTGCCTTCACCATGGGATGTCAACGTGCCTTGCTTGTCCCCCATGCTGCCTGTGAACGTAACGTCGTACTCAATTGTGAACGCGCCCGTCGTTGTGTCTATCACCATGAGGATCTTGGACTCATTCGTACCCTCCAGATCGCCGGTCAACCGCGCGTGGTCCACACCCGTCACGGTGACGGTATTGCCCTCGACTACCGGATCAGCCGCCTGGGTGGAGTCGATGCCTACCGAACTCCCGCTGACCTCAAACGGCTCGGAGCCGCCGCAGCCGGCCAAGAAACCGAATGCGAGCAGCATGACCAACATGGGCATGAGGGTGGCCAGTACGAACGTGAGAGCCGAGAGCCTGCTGAGTCTACACGTCACTTCGATCCTCCTTCCCAAGATCCTCGGCTACCGCGCGACAATAGTCTAAGGCTGCACCATCTGAAGCTGCGATGTCGCCTGGGGCTTCGTCCGCTTTCTTTGTCTCACTTCTTCGCCAGGTAGTAGCCGGTTGCAGAGGCGTCGATCGTGCCGGGAGGCATGTCAGAGGGTGAAGTTCATGACCCATCCTTTGACATCGCCTTCCACCCCATGACCCTGGCCTTCAAGGTGATGTGACTCCTCCCCGGTCATGAGATCCAGCCTCCCGGCCGACGGAGCCGGTCAAGCGGCTCGCCGCCGTCGGCTGAGGCGGCGGTGAACTGGCGGACACCCGCAACTCGTGGCCGGCCACGCTGCGGTGCAGCTCTCCCCGAGCCCGAGAGCGGTATTTCGTAGGGGACCCTATTGAAATAGGCAGGTCTGTCTCGTCGTGTCATCCGGTATGTCTGCGCATGTTCTGTGGTGGCGAGTTTGCCCACGACTGGCCCCCGAACTCGCCTGAAAGACGCTAGAACCCGGCCACCTGAGCCGGGGGACTCAGACCGAGCTGTCAGATGGGGGCCGTAGCAGGGCAATTAGGGGCTTCGCCGCTGCGCGGGCGGGCGGCCCCGCGCCTGTGTGTTCGGGGAGCGATAGTGCCCGGTGAGGCCTCAACCGGCGGTACCGGCCAGGACAGCTCCGAATACCTGCCAAGCGAGGAGCGCCTTCGCTGTGAGGCTGAGAAGGATGTACACCTTCTCTCCGAAGAGGTAATCGCGCCAGGGTCCCACCTTCTTGTACTGGAGAAGCATGTTCACGGGGAAGGTGTTGAAGAAGATGAACAGCGAAATGATGATCCCATATACAAAATTGGGAGCGCTCTGGGCGCCGAACCCTGGACTCCAGACGTAGATGAGCACCACGATCCAGGGGACGACTCCAGCAAAGCACCCGCAGAGGTACGGCAGCCAATTCGGGTTTCCGGGCTGTTCGTACTTCTCCATCAACAGCCCAAACAGGATCATGCAGGCGCTGACGCTAAAGATGGCAAGAACGGCCGCCAAGTCGACGGCGCCGCAAATCATGGTGATGAGTATCATCATGAGCGACGCAGTGATGGAGTACTCGATCCAACGGCCGTGATTGCGGTTTTTCACCAGGTTGCGCTTGTACCAGTCGAAGATGCCCGGCGACGCGGTGAGAAGCAGGGCCAGCGCCGACAGCAGCATGAAGGCGAACACCCCCCAGCCCAGCTGGAAGCTTCCGATCTTGTGGATCTCCGGCAATGTGCCTGGAGGCCCGTTGAGCCAGGTGGCCACCACCGGGATGGAAAAGCCGTTCTGCAGAGCGGCGATGATAATGGCTTGGGCTGCCAGCACCAGCCCGACGACGATGTTCCACCAGCGCAGATTGCGAAACCGAGGTTCGAGGTCGGCCGCGGTGGATTCCGGCTTGAGGTTGTCGGCGGTGCTCTTCATTTCAACCCCCATTCCAGTCTGAATGTTCCCTGCGGCGCTGAACCCCGGCAGGAGGTAGATAGATGGAGCCGGAGCTGGTCCGCTCGGCCAGTACGTCGTTTCTCGGTGGTCGCCGGGTGGGTGAGAGCACAAGCGTGCGGGACCACCGGTTGCGCAGGCAAGCCGCCCGGAGCGAATGTCACAGGGAGCCAGCGAGGGTTCAGTCCCATGGTTATAGGGTAGCGCGGACACGCGGCGTGCGGATAGTTACCTTGCTGCAGAAGCACGAAGTGCGCCCTGTCCGCGAATCGGTCAACCCCCAAGTTGAAGCTTGAGACCTTTGAGCAGTCATCGATCACCTTGACCTTCCCCGCTGGTGAGCCAAGGGCCGAAGAAAGGCTTGCCACCGACCTGCCCCCGAACCCGCCAGAAAGACGCGAAAAAGCCGGCCACCTGGGCCCGGCTCCGATTCGCCATCTTTGGCTTTCCTAAGCGGAGAGGGGGGGATCCGAACCCCCGGTGCCACTTGCGCGGCACAACGGTTTTCGGCTCTAGCCTATCTCTCTGGCCGAACGCTTGAGAATGTAGTACTGGGTGTAGCCGAGGTCCAAGTATGAACCGGCCAACTCCCAGCCTTCCCGTCCTAACTCATTGAGCTCCGTAACAGCCTTGTCTCGGTTCTTAGCGCGGAACGACCAGCTGCTCGATCTAACGCTAACTTGGCTGTACTCCCATTTGAGCGTGTCAGACTGCTCAGGCATGGCCCCACCTTCCTTTGGCGATTCTCGCGTTCCCTCGGTGCGGGCCTCATGCCTTGGGCCGCGCAAAGCACCTTTGCATGGCCCTGCATACCCCGCCGGGGGCTCTTCCCGTGACCCAAGTGTCTCGCATTGCGAGGTCTTGAGCACCAGGCGTTTGGAGGGATTGGAGGTTGGCTGGTGGAGGAGTCTTCGCTCAGCCCAACAGGTGCGAAAGCCGCGCGAGCGGACCACGAGGAGCGCTGAAAGGTAACCAGGGCGGGAAGATGGCACAAAGGGGCGAGGAGACGTATCCGATGAAGAGGAGTGCAGGCTAGGCACCCCAGCCATCGACTCCCCAGTGGCCGTCAGCATCTCGTATCACAAACCACAGCCAGGGATACTCCTCGCCGCTATCGTTCGGGCCAACGACACCCGGATCGTAGTAGAAGGTCACGGGTGCACGAAAGCAGCGCACATCGCCACGGTCGAGGCCCTGGCGGCTGCCGGGGCCGTAGGTCACGTATGAGTCGATTGCCTCAGGCACTGCCACTACCGCTCCGAACTCGATATGGTCGAGATCCGCGAACGTCCAGTCGCCCAACTTCATGTCCTTCGCACCACTCTTC
>JAMDEO010000032.1:10202-10482 GCA_023483915.1 Actinomycetota bacterium | reverse complement strand
GGCGTTGTGCACCGTCGCCACCGGATAGGGGACGTCGGCCTTCGTGAGGATGGGGTTCCTGGTGGGATCGGTGGAGGAAGCAGTCGCCGCCATCGGAGCTCCAGGCGCCGACGGCCCGCTGGCCGCCCTTGACCGCCTGGCCTGTCGCCGTTGGGTCGAGGCGCGCTTCTCCGTCGACAGGATGGTGGAGGGCTACCTGGAGGTCTACCGCCGAGTCCTGGATACGTCGCGGCGTGAGGATCACCGCCCCTGGGGCTACTACCGGGTGCTCGAGGACGAA
>JAMDEO010000032.1:0-10192 GCA_023483915.1 Actinomycetota bacterium | reverse complement strand
GCGCCTGAGCCTGCAGCGGCATCAGCGCCGCTCGGAGCACTGGCATATGGTCTCCGGTCGGGCGGTGGTGACCCGCGACGGCGAGCAGCTGGCGCTTGCCGCCGGGGAATCGATCGACATCCCGATGGGCGCGGCACACCGCATCGCCAATCCAGGGCTGGAACCCCTGACCTTCATCGAGGTCCAGCGGGGAGACTATTTCGGCGAAGACGACATCGAGCGTCTCGAGGACGACTTTGGGCGCGTGTAGGCGCGGGCGCCGTCCGCCTCCAGGCGGTGCTCTCATCCGATGACCCAGATCCACCGGCACGCCGGTAACCCCATCCTCACGAAGGCCGACGTCCCCTATCCGGTGGCGACGGTGCACAACGCCGGGGCGGTCAAGCACGAGGGCCGATACCTGCTGCTCTTCCGCTCCCACCGCCGTAACGGCCGTTCGATCATCGGCCTGGCCGAGAGCGACGACGGCTTCCGCTTCAGGGTGCGCCCCGAGCCGTTCATCGTGCCCGCCACCGGAGGCGTCTTCGCCGAATACGAGGAGTGGGGCGTCGAAGACGTCCGCGTCTGCCCGCTCGAAGGCGAGTACCTGCTCACCTACAGCGCCTACTCTCGGCACGGAGTGAGGGTCGCGTTGGCCAGGACGACCGACTTTCGCTCGGTGGAACGGGTGGCGCTCATAACCCCGGCGGACAGCCGCAACGTGGTCATCTTCCCGCAGCGCATCGGCGGACGATATGTGCGCCTGGACCGACCCCATTCCGAGATCTCGCCGTGGGGCATCTGGATCACGTACTCGCCCGACCTCGTCCATTGGGGCGACTCCCGGGTGGTCATGGGCCCGGTGCCGTACCACTGGGACGAGCAGAAGATCGGTCCCGGCGCGACACCCATCAGGACGCCTCGGGGCTGGCTTCACATCTATCACGGCGTCTACCCGACCATGGCCGGAGCCGTCTACCGCCTGGGCGTGGCCCTGCACGACCTGGCCGACCCGGCCCGACTGCTTGGGGTGGCAGACGACTGGGTGCTCGAGCCCGAGGATCCTTGGGAGCGCGTCGGCTACGTCCCTAACGTGGTGTTCACGTGCGGCGCCATACCCGAGGACGACGGCACCGTGAAAGTCTACTGGGGCGGGGCCGACACCGTGATGTGCGTGGGCACGGCGGTCATCGAAGATCTCGTGGACCTGTGCCTGACGAAGCCACGAGTAGACTCGCGCGAAGCGACCACGGGAGGGTAAGCCGCATGGAGATCAGACTGAACGCCGCCGCTGGGCGCCCGGTCTCCACGAGAGTCATCTTCAGCGACGAACCGGGATTCGAGGTCGCTTCGGTCATCGTCACGGGTGCGACCGAGGCCATCCTGATCGACGCTCAGTGGACCCTGTCGAACGCCCATCGGGTCGTCGCCGAGATCCTCGAGACCGGCAAGAACCTCAAGACCATCTACATCACCCACGCGCATCCGGACCATTACTTCGGGGCGGGAGCGATCGCACAGGCGTTCCCCCGGGCTCGGGTGGTGGCCGTACCCGCCGACGCCCACATGATCAACGCCCAGTTCTTCGGCAAGATGGAGATCTGGGAGAGCGTCATCGGCACCCACAACGTGTGCAGGAGCATGGTGAAGGTCGAACCGCTCGAGGGCGACCACCTGGAGCTCGAGGGTCACCGTCTGGAGATACTCGCCGACATCATGGGCGACATGAGATACAACACGATGGTTTGGATCCCCTCCGTCAAGACGCTATACGCGAGCGACGTCCTGTTCAACCAAGCACACCCGTTCACGTGCGAGGTGACCCCCGACGAGCGCAGGCAGTGGATCGGCGAGATCGACAAGATCGAGAGCCTGGGCGCGGAGGTGATCATCCCCGGGCACCAAAAGCCCGGCATGCCCTTCGACAGAAGCTCGCTCGACTTCACGCGCGAGTATCTCGTCGCCACCGAAGAGGAACTAGCGCGGACCGCTCACGTCGCCTCTTTCTACTACGCCATGGCCGAGCGCTTCCCCGAAGCAGACCTTGGTCATCTGAGCAACGAGATGAACGCGAACGTCTTCAAGGGCGGCAGGGACTGGCACTGGCGGGAAGACTCCTAGTCGAAGACGTCGTCTCGATAGCAGTAGCGCCAGTCTTCGTGTGGCTCGGCCGATCGCACCACTGGGTGGCCGGTCGCGCCCGCGTGCTTGGTGGCGTGCTTGCCCACAGACTGGTCGCAGCACCCGATGTGTCCGCACTCCAGGCACTTGCGCAGGTGCACCCACCCCTGCCCTATCTTGAGGCACTCCTCGCAGCCCGGGGTGCGCGCATCGGGCTCGGGGACCGGGACGTTCGCCATATGTTCGCACTCTGTCATCGGCGCTCCTTCAGCCCCGAGAGGGGCGGGTCGAGGGTGGAGGAGGTGTGTATGCAAAGGACTCAGAGTCCCATCCGCCAAGGCTTCTGGCGGCTTGGTACACGCTGTCGAGGAACTCGAGGATGGCCTGCCGCGGATCGTCGGCTGTACGCACCGCCTCGTACGGCAGGATCCACTCGCCCATGGCTTCCACCCAGTTGGCGTGCGGGGGCTTGACGGGCGCGGTCTCACAGGCGGGAGGAGGGGGCACGAGGTAGCCGTAGAAGATTGCCTCGGGGGAGTCGTCGTCGCCCGGCCAGAAGCCGGCGTTCATGTGCTCGGCGTCGAGGTCGTAACGCATGATGTAGCCCTTGTCCTCGGGAGCCTCGACCTTCTTGCCCGTGAACAGCAAGACAGCCTCGTCGAAGGTGCCCCACCAGAACTGCACCCCGCTCCTGCCGAAGAATCGGGAGCGGAACTCCTCGAAGGGCCCGTAGACCGACGAGAGCACCGTGTGGAAGCGTCGCGCGTGTTCGGGGACGAGCGTGCAATCGTGCGTGTTCTCGGAGAAGGGAGTCGTGTCGGCGGTCTCCTGCGGCTTCTCCCAGAGGTCGACCTCGACGTCCAGCTCGGCGAGGCTGCGGACGTAATCGTCCCAGATGTCGGCCACGCAGCGCCCATCGGCGATGGGTATCGCGACGCGCTTGCCGTCGCTCTTGCGGATCTTCAGCTTGGAGTCGAACAGGTCGAGGCCGACAGTGAGAGTCTCACCCCGAAACGGCATGGGGCCGGTGGTGAACCCATGGCCGTCCAGGAAGAGGCGGGCATGGAGCCACTCCGGCTGGGGCGGCGTGAGGGCCAGCCGCGTCTTGCCCAGCATCTGCGTGCACATGTGCAGCGTCTTCTTGGTGGCGGCCCACTCCGCGTAGGGAAGGGCGGGCCATTTCTCGGGATCGGTCATGGTCAGTCCCCCATGATTGAGGTCGGCGTGATCAGTCCTCAGGTATAGATGCTTGCCGTTGTGCACTCCGACGTTCCCCATCGAGACGCGGAGTAGTCCAGATGTTGTGATCGCAACCTCGGGACTTGATCCCAGGAAGCGCCGTGAGCCCTGTGGCGGGTGGACTCTCGCCCACGAGGTCGAGCGGACCCAGCGCGGGGTGAGCCGCTCGAGGCGCCGGCGGTCAGCCCACTCCTCATACCACCCAGCGTCCGCCCGAAAGCGAGGTACCCGGCCAAGACCATCCAGACCCTGAAGCCGTCGGCCGATCCGGGGTTGCCAGCGCGAGGGCCCGAGAAGTGGAACACAGGTACCGGAACTTATGTCGCACACCTACCGGGACAGGTGTCGCACAGGTACCGGAGTCGCGTCCACGAAGTGTAATGCAGGTACCGGAGTCGCTGTGGAAAGCATGTACCGGAACAGCACAAGTATCTTCGGTATCCTAAGGTTTGCAGGAGGAGGACAACCGACACGAACACGCAGAAAGCGCGGTCGATCCGGTGGCAGTAGTCTTCCCTTATCTACCTGCAAAACGTGACAATAAGGCGGCCCTTGTGGAACAAGGTTCGAACATTCATTGGTGGGACCTGAGCGGACGAAGCTAGTTAGCTCTCCGTTTTCTGTTCCGGGACGCCCTTTTGTTCAAGCCAGGCATCGAGTCTATTGCTTAAGTCGTTGCGTTGCGCGTCACTGATTGCTGTTCCGAGAGCGGCAAGAACTGTTCGCTGCTGTTGCGAAGGGTGCCGAGACAGGCGGTAATTCATCCACGGTCCCTCTCGTCTACCCTCGATCAGTCGGGCATTGAACAGGTAGCGCAAATGCCGCGAGACCTTGGACTGCGTGAGCCCAAAAGCACCGACAAAATCACAAACACAGAGCTCCTCCCGTTCGAGTAGGAGGGCAATGATCTTCAGCCGAGTCTCGTCCGAGAGGGCTTTGAAGATGTCTGCCAGCGTGTCCATTTTGATTGGCTCAGTAGCCATAGAATCATTATAACTGCATACCCGGTTATCACGCAATTTGACGCATTTGTGAGCGTCACCGCACCACGAGAAGGGCTGCGAGCGCGCCTACTATGACCACCCAGAGGACGTCGACCTTCATGCGCAGAGCAACAAACGCAGCCACTCCAAGCAGGATCGTCCCCCAAGCCCAAGGTACAGACAAGCCGAGGCGGTATGTCACTGCGAGAAGTAGCCCCACGAAGGCTAGCAACACCCCGTGAACGGTCCGACTAAACATGCGGCTGGCTCGCATCCTGTCAAAGTGGGGCTGCACCAGAATGAGAATCACGAAGGAAGGCAAGAAGATGGCCAGTGTGGCGACGACGGAGCCCAGGAATCCTGCCACCAGAAGGCCGACAAAGGTAGCCGTTACCAGGATGGGTCCCGGTGTCACCTGCCCCAGAGCTATGCCGTCGATAAACACCTTAGCCGGGACCCAGTGCATGACGTCCACGAACTCGTGTTGCATGAGAGGAACCGAGGCGAACCCGCCGCCAAAAGCAAAAAGGTCGATGCGCAGCATTGTGGTCGCGAGACTGAATAGCTGCCTATCGAGGACAAAAAGGAGCCCCACCACGACAGCGGCCGCACCCAGGAGAATGGCCAAGTGGCGCAGGTGATATTTTCTGGTTGAGGCCGTGGCCGGCTTATCCGGCGCTTCGTGAGCCCCGGGGACTGGGAGAGCGAGCCCCACAATCCCGGCACCGATGATCACGAAGATCGGGTTCACATGCAGGATAAGAGCGGCAGCCGCCCCGGCAACGATGGCAAGCTGCCACCAGCGCGTGACACTTGAACGGCCAAAAGCTATAGCCGCGTTGAAAACCAGGGCGACGACAATCGCTTGTAGCCCGGTCAAGAGCGCTTGAACCGTCCCGATGTTATGGCCGTACCGGTAAAGCACCGACAGCACCAGCATGGTGAGGAACGCCGGCAAGCCGAATCCGGCGTAGGCCGCGGACGCACCGGCAAAACCTGCTTTCTTGAGTCCTACATAGGCCGACACCTGCATACCCGTGGCGCCTGGAATTGCCTGACAGAGTGCCAGGCCGCCCTTGAAGTCCTCGCCGCTTATCCAGTGTTTTCGCTTGACCACCATCTTGCGAATGTGATGCAACATCGCCGGTCCACCGAAACCGGTGATTCCAAGCCGTAAAAAGGTAAGAAAGATCGATACCGGCGATGGAGCGGAGCTGGCGCCACTCTGTTTTCCCGACGCGTTATCCTCATTGCCAGGCAGCGCGGAGGAAGCAGCCAGATTTTGGCCAGTTGAAGCCACCGGTGTTCCTTCGTCAGTCGTCATTCGGCCTTCGTAAGTATCTGTTTGATTTCTTCTGCAGATAGGACGCGTCCCGAAGCTTTCAGCTGCCCGTCGATGACCAGACCCGGAGTCGACATGACCTGGAACTTCATGATCTCCTTCAGGTCGGTAACCTTCTCCAGCTTGGCGTCCAGTCCCAACTCGCGGATAGCTTTCTCAGCGTTTGCCTCCAGGGCTTTGCACTTCGCGCAGCCGGTACCCAGTACTTGTATGGTCATTGTTTTCTCCTTCTCAAAATTGCTTTTGCAATCGTTCCCTTCGGCTATTTCAACGCGAGGGTCCCCAGGTTGAGGGCATTGAACAGATAGCCAACGAGAATGATTCCGACGGCAATGACGCCGATGAAGACCCCGATAAGCCGCGGTTTGAGTACTTTGCGCAGGATCATGAACTCAGGCAGAGAGAGCGCCACCACGGCCATCATGAAAGCCAGTACCGTGCCCAGGGCCGCGCCTTTTTCCAAGAGAGCCTGCACGATGGGAATCATGCCAGCAGCGTTCGAGTACATCGGTATGCCAATCAGAACAGCGAGCGGCACCGACCACCAGGCCCCGCTCCCCATAATGGAAGCCATGAAGCCTTGCGGCACGTATCCGTGAATGGCAGCGCCGACGGCGATACCCGCAAGTATGTAGGGCCAGACCTTGCCCACGATATCCTTGACCGCCTGCCAGCCTGCTTGCAGACGGCCGACGCAATCAAGCTCGGCTTCTGACGTTTCTCCGGCGCGGGTCTCGTAGACCCACGACTCCACATGTTTCTCCATGCGCAGTCGGCCGATCACCCAGCCGGCGATCATGGCGACAAGAAGGCCGGTGGCCAGATACAAGCCAGCTACCTTCCAGCCGAAAAGTCCGTAGAGGAGCACCAAGGCGACTTCGTTCAGCATGGGAGCGGCTATGAGGAAGGAGAAGGTGACGCCCAGAGGCACACCGGCGGTCACGAAACCAATAAACAGTGGCACTGCCGAGCAGGAACAGAAGGGGGTAACGATACCCAGCATGGCCGCCAGCACGTTGCCCGCGGTCTCCCGCTTGCCAGCTAAGATCCGCCGAGTTCGAGCCGGTGTGAAAAACGTGCGGATGATGCCCACGAAGAAGACGATGAGCACCAGGAGCATGACCACCTTGGGAGTGTCAAAGAGGAAGAACTGTACCGCTGAACCCATGCGCGTCGTCTCAGCCAGATGGAGGACATCAAAGGTGAACCAGCGGGAAAAGGGAGCGAGCTCTCGATAGATAAACACCCAGGCAACGAGAGCCGCGACGAGAATGGCCAGGTAGCGATAGAGCAGGTGCCGACGAACCACGCGAGCAGCAAGTGCCGCTGCGGTAGTCTGTGGCTTGCAGCTATCAGCCAGTTGCGGGCTGGAGCAAGAGCAGGTGTCTGATGAATCTGTCATGCTGCCAGAATAACTGCTTATCCGGTTATGTGCAAGTAGCCACCTGGAACGCTTGTCATGCCCACCCGTTCGCCCTCCCGTTCGCATGAACTAACCCCGGTCAAAACCACCTGCAAAGCGCTAGCTTCTCAGCGATTAATGGAGACGACTTATAGTCATTTCCATGTACGCAACATAGAAATGCCTATCCCCGGCGTCATAGGCGTTCTAGAAGGTATTCAGGGACGATACGGGACAGATTCGAACAATAATACCTTCCTTGGAAATCCTTTCCATTGTAAAAGGAGAAACATGAATAACCCTGCAAACAGGGGTGCAATCATCTATCTATGATTCTCCACAGCCCGCCAGGCTTCGACTGGTGGTGATGCAGAGGGATACTCAATCCCGGCCCAAAGAGCGGCTTGCCGACGCAAAGCCGAAGAGTTGGGCGCCGAGGTCATTCAAGAGTATGTCGACGCTGGCGCTTCAGCCCGCTCGATGGACCGCCCGGCTTTGCAGGAGCTACTAAACCGGATAATCGAAGAACGGGACATAGACTACGTAATTGTCCATAAGGTTGATCGCTTGGCTAGGGACCGAGCCGACGACGTCAAGATCGGCCTCACCATCCACAAGGCCGGAGCTGTTCTAGTATCCGCGTCCGAGCAGATTGATGAGACGCCAGCTGGGACCTTGCTGCACGGCATCATGGCCGCGATTGCCGAGTTCTACTCCAAAAACCTGTCGCAAGAAGCAAAGAAGGGGCTACACGAGAAAGTCCAGCGCGGGATGCACGCCGGGTCATTGCCCGATGGGCTATATCAACTCGCTGGAGCAGATAGACGGCAAGCAAGTAAAGACCATCACCCTTGATCCTGACCGCGCTCCGCATATCCAGTGGGCCTTCGAGACTTATGCTACCGGCGAATGTTCCATCTCTGACCTGACTGCCGAGCTCAAGCGAAGAGGAATGGTAACCAGGTCAACCGCAACCCGGCGGGCGGTCCCACTTGCGCGCAGCCAGTACCGTATTTCTTCTGCCTTGGGCGCAACAAGCACCGCACCGACTGCCAGCTGCCATATTTGCTCGCGGAGAAGGTCGAAGAGAAAGTCATGGATTTCTGGCAGAAGCAGAAGTTAGCCCCGGAGCTAGTGGAAGGCATTAGGAAGTCTGCTCTAGCCAGCCTGGCCGAACAGCGCAAAGAGAACAAGACTATCCTGATGACCCAGAAGCACCGGCTGCAGAAGCTCGAAAGCCAGCGCCAGAAACTGATTGACGCCTGCCTGGCCGAAGCCATACCGGTAGCCGATCTGAAGTCCCGCCAAGAAAGCGTCGGAGCTGAGCAACGCGACGCCCAGCATTTGATCGAGCTTGCCAGCACCAACCTAGATCTGGTTGAAAAACGGCTCGATTCTGCCCTCGATTTACTCGAACATTGTGACAGACTCTACGTGGGCGCTACCAACGGCGTGCGTCGGGAGTTCAATCAGGCATTCTTTGAGGCTCTTTTCGTTGGCGTGGACGGTGTCCAGCGAGCCGAGTTTAGACCGCCATTCGCTCAACTCAGGGACTTCACGATTGGGCTTGAATATAACGATAGCGACGAGCCAGACGACAACGGCTCGAACGATCGGCACGAAAAACTCCTGCAAAATGGAAAGAACCCTTCATCCGATGGGACAAAGGGTTCTAACGTGAGTCTTTTGGCGGAGGGGGCGGGATTCGAACCCGCGACGACCTCGCGGCCGTGCCGGTTTTCAAGACCGGTGCGATAAGCCGGACTCTGCCACCCCTCCACGCGTCAGCAGTATAGCGCTTGCCTGGGAGACTTGGCCGGTAATAAGCCCCACATTGTGCAAGAATAGATGCACTATTATAATAGTGCAATGCACAGTGCGTAGAGCCACCCCAGGTGCCTGAGCACTTTCCAATGTGAACTTTGTCAGCAGCCGACGGTCCCAAGGCCCATCGCACGCGAGGCCACAACAAGGCGCCCGCCATGAGTGCCCAAGGGAGAGATCGTCTATGCATTCTCCGGCTCGGCGACCGCCGCCTGGGTGGCAGGCTGTCGGCCGCGCAGCAGCGACGCGCCCACCGCTCCCATGAGCGCCACTCCTCCGGCCAGCAGATAGGCGGTAGCGAACGTGCCGGAGGCATCGGCCATGGCGCCCGCGACGCTCGGGCCGGCCGCCTGACCGACGCTGAAGAAGAGCGTGATGAAACCAAGGGCGGCGGAAGCGAGGCGCGGGCCCATGATGTTCCCGCACGCGGCGGCCATGATGGCCGGGATGCTCCACGCTGTCAATCCGAAGAGGACCGCGCCGATCGTGAACCCCGTGGGACTCGCCCAGAGGGCGAAGATCGTGTACGCCGCGGCCTGCACCAGGTAGACCATGATCAGTGCGGCCTTGCGGCCGACCCGGTCGGCGACCCTTCCCCAGATCACCCCGCACAGCAGGCTCACCCAGCCGACAGCCATGAAAAGGGTGCCCGCGGCCTCCTTGCTGTAGCCCCCGTCGGACATGAGTCTCTTGTAGAAGAAGGTCGTGAAGATGATGTATGAGAAACCAAAAGCCACGTAGACCAGACCGAGGTGCCACACCGTGCTTGAGCGGTAGACGCTGCCCCAGTGTAGACCGAGGGACCTCAGCTCGCCCGCTGGGATCGGCGCGCGGGCATCGGCAGCCCCGCTCCCCTGAGTCGTCGCGCCTCGTCCCGGCTGCGTCTCGACCGCCGTCTTCGCGGGCGGCGCGGCGCGCGCCTCATCTCCGATGGCGGTCAGTCCCTTGTCGGCGGGGCGATCGCGTATCAGGACGGCGGCCGCGAGAGCCAGGGCGATGGTCGTCGCGCCGAAGACCAGCCAGCTCACCCGCCACCCGTTTTCGGGGTATGCGTGCAGGATGCGAGGCACCAAGGGGCCGACCACGATCAAGCCCCCCGAGATGCCCGAAACCGCTATCCCCGCAGCGAGCCCACGCTGCCGGGGGCCGAACCACGCGGACACGAGGCCCATGCTGGCGACGTTGCCGGCTCCGCTCCCCATGCCCGTGAGGAACGCGCCCGCGGCGGCCACCCCGAAGCCGGGAGCCGCCGCGGTGACGAACATCCCCACGCCGGCCAGCGCGAGGGCGCCATGGCCGATG
>JAMDEO010000201.1 GCA_023483915.1 Actinomycetota bacterium | reverse complement strand
CCCGCCTCGCGCCTCGGGCCTTCCCATCTCATCCACCCAGCCGAAGTGATACTCCACGATCGGCTGAATGTCTGTAGGCAGAGTCATTACCGCCTCGCGGAGGTGCGGCCTTGTGAGTGCTCTCGCTCGTTTTAGAATGGCAGGTGGTTCCAGCATAGTCGGGCACATGACCTTCAGGATCCCTCCCTCTTGAGGCTTTTCTTCACGGCGATTTCTGCAGCGTGGGTACCGCTGCGAATGGCACTTTCCATGGTGGGAGGCCACCCCGTGTCGGTCCAAGCTCCCGCAACGAAGATGGGCAGCGTGCCGAAGATGCCTTCCGTACCACTCTCTTCGGCCTTTGCCCTCAGCCGGTCGGTCCCGGGCCGGAGGCCGATGGTCGCATGCGCCTCCTTGATCACGAGCCACCGGCGCGGCCGCCGCCGCTCGATCTCCGGAAGAAAGCGACCGAGAGCATTCAGCGTTGAGGCGGCGATCTCTTCATTTGAGCTGTTCATGAGCCCGTCCGCAGCGGATAGGGAGGCAACAAGGTACTGGTCCGGGCCATGCTTGGCGGAAGTAGAACGGTCGAAGACCCATAGCGGCAGGTCCCCGACACCCGCCGCGAGCACAAAGGGCATCACCCTTCGATCGAACCAGAAATGAACGTTGATTATGGGCGAGTGGCCGAGCCCGGCTCCGAGGGGCGCCCCCGCTGCCCGGCCGGTGGATTTACAAGGCGGATCGCCCGCCAAGCGGCCCCCTGTGAACAACGTTCCCAGGCTGCGAGGTGGCACGGCGCTTATCACGGCCCGAGGTTCAAGACTTGACCCATCAGACAAGGACAAACGCAGGCCGCCCGCATCAGCCACGTCGATCGCCTGCACTTTGGTCCGAAGGCGAACAGTCACTCCGGTGCCCGCCAGTGCCGTACCTGCCAGGTCATGGTGGAGCCGAGACAGCGGCACTCTGGCCCAGCCGACATCAGCCGCCCTCGCGTCGCTGAGCAGTCCCATGTGGAATGTCCTTGCCGCCGCGAGCAGCGATACTTGGCCGGCAGGCAGATTGAGCGTCGGCAGGCCAATGAAGTCCCAGAATCGTTCGACCGCACGGTCGGTCTGTCCCTCCCGTTGCAGCCATGAAGCGAAGGTCGAGCCATCAAGGCTTTCGTCGCAGATATCCAAGCCCTTCAAGGCCCGGATTGCCTTGGGCACGGCCAGACGTTCTCTGAAGGACAGATGGCGGTAGAGCAGGATGGAGCGGGCCAGGTGGAGCGGGGCAGGCAACAATCCGCGGCGAACCCAGGCCGGCCTGACGTCCCCGTTGAACACAGGCACCGCGAGCCGCTCCTGAAGCTCTAGATGTTCGGCACCGCCTATCCGATCCACGAACGACCGGTAAGCCGTGCAGCACCTTAGAAATACGTGCTGTCCGTAGTCGAGCTCGACTCCCTGCAGGTGAAATGAGGACGCGAGGCCGCCAAGATGAGGTCTTTGCTCGAGAAGGATGACGCTTGCTCCGGCCTCGGCGGCGGTCAGCGCCGCAGCCACGCCCGAGAGTCCTCCCCCGATCACGGCCAAGTCTGGGCCGATCATGCTCTGCCGCTCGCGAGCGCACGCGTGGCGATGACCACTTTTTCGCCCGTCGATAGTGAGACGCGCCTGTCCAGCACCTGTCCAGGATTGGCGGCGATACGAATAAGGATCCTCCTGTAGATACCGGCCATGGTGGCCACGCAGGCCCGTGATCGCCTGTCCAGGAGTGGTAAGAGTGATAGGCCTCTCTCATACCAATCTTCCGCTCGGCGCGCCTCGAGCGCGATCAATTCAGGCAATCCATCGAGGGAGCAAGAAAGATCACCGCTGCAACCGTAGATCTCAAGATCTTCTCGGGGAAGGTAGATCCTGCCCATCTGGTCGCGATCTTCTACCATGTCGCGCAAGATATTCGTCATCTGCAGCGCCACGCCGAGCGCGTCTGCAAGAGGGGCGGCAGCAGCAAAGTCGGAGGCCCCAAAAATGGCAAGAGACAGCCTCCCGATGGATCCGGCAACTAGGCGGCAGTAGCAAACCAGCTCGTCGTAGGTCTGTATCGCCACCACGCCGCAATCCATCTCGCAGCCCTTGATAAGCTCTTCAAATGCCTCAAGGGGCAGCGGATACCGTTCCGCGGTGTCCCGAACGGCGATCAACACCGGATCCGCCGATTCTTCTCCCAAGTTGTGTATGGAGTTGCGAATGAAACCGAGGTGCTTGAGTTTTTCGGCTTGGGACAAGTCGCCATCCCCGACATCGTCGATTCGCCGCGCAAGTGCGTAGACCGCCGAGAGCGACCGTCTCTTTGCCGGAGGAAGAAGCCGGATTCCATAGGCGAAATTCTTCGCATGCAGCCGAGTAAGCTCTTCACAGCGTGCATAGGCGCTCTCGATGGAGGCCTTCACAGGCGTACCCCCAGAAGCCGAATTGCGTTCCGCACCAAACCCCTCTTATTGCCTTCTAACCGATTTCGGAAGACGTTATACCCACTCGCCTCGATGGCATCGAGCGCAGCAAGCCCTCCCGCGGCAAAGCCGACGATCGCTAGGCGGAGCCGGCCCTTCACACTTCGGGCCAGCGGCTTGACGGCAAGCAGCAACGAGCGGGCTCTCTCCACCTCGAAGGCCATAAGGCCTGAGAACTCCGGCGTCATCCTCGAGCTCAGCACGTCGGACTCGGTGACCCCGAATTCGGCCATGTCTTGCCGAGGTAGGTAAATCCTGCCGCGGTTCATATCTTCGACGATGTCCTGCCAATGTTCGGTGAGTTGCAGGCCGGTGCAGACATCGTCGGACCAGCGGGTCCGTTCCGGAGTAAGGACGCCGTTCACCGCCAGAACTAACCGGCCCACTGGTTCAGCCGACAACCGGCAATAGCCTCTCAGGTCCTCGAAGGTGTCATAGCGGTTCACCGTCTGGTCCCGGCGGTTGGACTCGATGAGGTCGAGAAACGGCCGCCTATCCAGGGCGCATTCAACAATCGTCCGGCTCACCTGAGCGAGGACGGGATCGGCGGCAAATCCCTCGAGCGCCCCCTCGAATTCGCTCTGCCACCGGTCGAGCAGGACAAGCGTTGTGGAAGCGTCACGCCCGGTCTCATCGCCAAGGTCGTCCGTCTTCCGAGCGAAGCAGTAGATCGCCATCATATGGCGACGGGTCTTTTTGGGAAGAAACCAAGAGGCCACGGGGAAATTCTCGTGTGCGGCCTTTGCCCTGATAGTCTCGATCTCAACACCCGATGCCGGTCCCGGAAGCCTCATCTGCCACTCATCCATAGCCGGTGCAAACGCAAATGCTCCATTGATGAGCCAGATGCGCGCGCGTTCCGAACATCAAGTGTTCGCAATATTGACTATAGGGGCAGACATGCGCGCGCGTCAATGCGTCGGCTGATCGGGCGCTCACTAATACCACTCAGGCGCTTTCTTCCAAGTTTGAAACTCAGGCATGCTGTGGGAGAAGAAGAGCTCCGCGCCATGTTCCGCCTGCACCGTCTTCAGACGCAAAAGCGATTCTGTCGCTTTTATCGGGTCCAGGTGGAAGCTCCCGATGACCATCATCTCCAGGTTGCGGGGGGTCATCGCCGCGTCTCCGGTGAACAGGATAGGTGCCTGGCCCGCGAGCTCCACCAAAAGACTGTAGTGACCGGCCGAGTGTCCAAGCGTCTCGATCAGCGTGACTCCGGAGGCAATTTCGACGTCGCCTCGGACCAGTAGATAACGCGGTGAACGGTCATATGTGGTTGCGCTTGGAGGCAGGCCATCCCGAGCGCACTCGAGCGCGGGGTCGAAACTGAGGTCGGAGTAACTCATTCGTTCGAACAATGGTGGCTTCATCGCGTGGGCATACTCATTCACATGGCTGACGACCACGGCCTGTGGGAAGTACTCGTGCCCTCCGCAGTGGTCGATGTGAAAGTGCGAGCTCAAGACATGGGTAACGTCCTCGGGACGGAACCCCGCCTTGGCTATCTGCGCCGGGAGGGCTTGCTCCGGAGTCTGCAGCGGCTGGTCTCCGGGGATGTATGTCTGCATGTGAGGCAGGTCGAAGCCCGTGTCATATATGAAGAGGCCCTCCTCGTGATCGATGAGGACCGAGTACACGGGGAACCGGATATCCCCGCCGGGCCCTCGGTTCCAGTAGACTTTGTACCCGTCTATGGCCAGGGAGCCGCCATTAAGAATGAACAGCCGTGTTGGTTTCATTTGTGCCCCTCCTTGCTGCCTCTAGGCGATGATCCCAAGATCCGCCGCATTTTTCTCATAAAGAAGCTCCTCCGCGGACTCGCTCAAGCCGCGGCCCTTGAGGAACGCCAAGCACTCTGTCATGTTCCCGTAGGGGTAGTCGCTCCCAAAAACCACATGGGTACTGCCCAGGTCGTTCCAACTGCAGGCGAAGGCGCCCGGCAGGTAGTTGCAGCTTGTTGAGACCCACATGTTCCCGCGCAGGTACTCGCTCGGCTTCTTCTTCAGAGGGACAAAGGCGCCGGTGTCGCCGGTCACATGGGGAAAGTTGGCGGCAAAATCGATCCGGTCCAGGATGAAGGGCAGGCCCTCCCCATAGTGGCCCAGGACCACCTTAAGATTCGGGTACTCGTCGAAGACTCCGCTCAAAACCAGTCTCATCATAGCCAGAGAGGTCTCGACCCCGAAGCCAAAAGCCGGTCCGGCTAAGGCGAGCCCGTAGGTCCAGAACTCCTTGATCATCGGGACCGTAGGATGGAGATAGATGGGGACATCTAACTCCGCGCACTTGGCCAGGACAGGCCAGTAACGCTTTTCATCCAGATAGGAGTCGCCGTAGTTGCAGTGAGTCTTCCAACCCCGGAAGCCCAGCTCCTTGACGCACCGCTCCAACTCGGCCGAGGCGCTGTCCGCGTCCTTTGGATAGAGGGCTGCATAGCCCCGGAAACGGGTTGGGTATCGAGCGATCGCCTCAGCCAGTGCATCGTTGGCCTGGCGAGCGACAGCCGGTCCCGCAGCCGCGTCGAGCTGTTCTACCCCCGGGGCCGTCAGTGACAGGACGGCAACGTCCACCCCCGCCTCGTCCATGGCCATGATCCGCCCCTTGCCGATGTCGAGCAACTTCGCCAGCAGCGCGTCCGGATACGGCTCGGCCGCGTCGGCCTGGTAGTAGAGGCGCCGATTCCCGCTCGCAGGATCCCGCGCGAGCCTGGGGTAGTCCGGGTTGTCGGTCAGGGCATCCACCCAACCCTGGGTCGCGAAATGTACCTCAAAATCGATCTTCTTCATCCCGCGGTCCTTTCCTATTCCTTCGAGGCTGCCAAACCACGAAGCTTTAGCCGCCAAAACCGGTGCCCGCCCGGGTGCTCTCTGGGCGAGCACCCCGGGCGGACCAAGCATCATTCTTCAGCACCTTCGGCGTCATCGGGAGGCCCCCGGCCGCGACTTCCCATTTTTCCACCTGCACCAAGCAGGAGTTCGGCGCCATGCCTGTAGATGTGGGGGTGATGTAACGCTTGGAGGTGAGCAAGTTGACGCACCCGGCAATATCGGGCGAATAACCAGGCTTTCCCATGGGGAGATAATCGGAGCAGCTTTCATAAGAATGAACCGTTCCCTTCCCCAGGCGCTCGGTGACCCTCGCCGCGAAGATCACGGCCCCCCGGTCGTTGAAGGCCCTCACCAGATCGCCGTCCGCGATGCTGCGCGCCTCGGCGTCCGCCTTGTTGATGCGAAGGATCCAGTAGTAGTGGCCGTCCACGAAGACACGGTGGTCTTTGATCTCGTTCATCCAACTCTGTTTGCCATCACCCATGGTATGGAAGCTGAATCGCGGGTGCGGCGAGACCAGTTGCAGGGGATACTTCTCGATCAGCCCGGCCGTCCGATGCCCCTCCCAACTCTCGAGGTACTGGGGCCCCATTGCCGGCCGCTCAGGGTCAACGGTGTCGTACTTCTCGAACCGCGTGAGGCTGGAGGACACGAATTCGATCTTGCCGGATGAGGTCTGCAAACCTTTGAGGCCGACGGTATCCGCGGGGTGCGGACCCCAGTCGGGGGTGTCTCGCACCCGGTCTTCAGCGAACCAGCGCCAGGCAGGGGTCGACCTGTGGTCGGCCGGTCGCGGAGGAACCACGTAATAACCCTTCTCGAAGAAGTTCTCCCACGAGACGCGCTTGGCCAGGTCGGAAGCGGCGTACGACTGTTTCACCCAATCGAACTCGGCCTTTCCCCCATCGGTGAAGATGTCCCACACGTTGAGGCGCTTGGCCAGCTCAGAAAAGATCTGGTAGTCCGACCTCGACTGTCCCAGCGGCTTGATGCACTCTTTCTGCAGCACGATCACCCGATGGTTGCACATCGTGTACGAGTCCGGGATGTAACCGGAGCAGTTCGCCCACTCACTGATGTCCCATCGCTCGAAGTTGGTACACGCCGGCAGGATGATATCGGCGAACTTCGTCTCCCCCTCGAACCAGACGTTCTGGTTGACGACAAACTGGATCTCGCCCTCCCGGTAGGCACGGGCAAGGCGGTTACTCTCGGTCATGGTGCCCAGATAGGACCCGCCGTAGCGGTAGTACATGCCCACCGGCGAGTAACCCGGGGCTGGATATTCATACTTCTTCAGCTGACTCTCGATGGAACTACCGCAGAAGCCCTTGCCCCTCCACTCCAGGCGCTCCCCCATCATCGCCTCAGGGATGCGCAGGCGATCGACGGTCTGGCCCTCGACCGAGTGGTGTGGCGTTCTTGTCGCCCCGCCCCGCGGGAACATGCGATAGACCCAGCGGAAGCCGGCGGCACTGTTGTCCACATCGCCGGAGATCCCGCCCTCAGCGTACCCGTCGAAAGTGAACGTGCAATCCAGCGGCACGCCTGTGGTCGTGGCCCAGATGTTTCGCCCCGGTCTTCCCAGCCCCTGCATCGCTGCCAAAGCCACCATGGCGCGGGCCCACTCATTGCCCCAAGACGCGCGGCACGCGCCCCCCATGCCATGGTTGCTTCCTGCAGCGACCATCGTCTTCTTGGCCGCCCAGGAGCGAGCCAAAGCCCTGATCTCTCGCGCCGGTATCCCCGATTCGGCCGATGCCCATTCAGGCGTCTTTGCCGTGCCGTCACGGGAACCCAGCACATATGCCTCCCACTCATCGAAGCCGGTGGTGCGCGACGCGATGTAGTCTTTGTCGTAGGTGCCCTCAACGAGCCATACGTAGGCAATGGCAAGAGCCAAGGCCACATCGGTCCCCATACGCGGAGCCAGCCACTTGTCCGCTATCAAGCCGGCTGTGTGGTTGTAGTACGGGTCGATGAAGATCATCTCCACGCCAAGCTCCTTGAGCCACAAGCGGCGCGGCGTGCTTTCGAAGGCAGCGTAGATCCCGCTGCACGTTGCCTCCGGGTCTGCCGACCAGAAGATGATCTGCTCGGCATTCTTAAGAGCGTCCTCGAGCAGGTCGTATTGCTCCGGAAGGCCGAGCCTGTGGCTATTCCCCCACATGTGTGTGGCCCCCCAGTGCCAACCCTCCCAACTATCCGGGTTGTGCTCGCCATAGGTGAAGCCGACCAGGTTCATGAAGCGGAAATACGTGCTGTGGCGATAGCCTATGTTTCCCCACATGTGGTGGGAGCTGGGTGTCGAAAGCATGGCGGCCGGCCCCAACTCTCGTTTGAGCCGCACTATCTCGCCGGCAACGATGTCCAGGGCCTCATCCCAGTCGACGGGCTCGTAGCCCGACTCGCCCCGCATGTGGGCGTTGCGGCCGCCAGGACCGCGCGAGCCCGCTGCTCCCTTCGGGTCGAAGTCGACCCGCTTGAGCGGGGTTAGGATCCTCTTAGGCGAATAGACCAGCGACCGATAGCCCACTGTGTAGGGGGAATTCGTTGTGCGGCGCGCCGGCCGGAAGGTGCGACCTCGAGCCGAGATCTCCCAGGAAGGAGCGTCTGCGTCATCGAACTCGATGGGCGTAACTCGCAGAATTCTCCCATCACGGACGTCCACGAAAACCGGCCCGCCGTTGGTGCAGCTCGTCAGTCGCTCGATGCCTCTCAGAGCTCTAGCCATCATTCATCTTCATCGAGCCACGCGAGACTCTCTTCGATCAGATCTGGTATTGGCAATCCGTATGGGCAGCGCGTCATGCAATCGCCGCAGCGGCTGCAGTTCCTCGCTTTTTCCACCGCTTTCCAGAGGAAGCTCTCTTCCAGCTGACTCCTACCCATGCGCTTGACGGAGGACCTAATACCCAGGATGGTTTGAATAGAGATGTCCTCGGAGCAAGGTTGGCAATAGTCACAGCGGCGGCAGAAGACCTTGTCGAAGCTGTTCCTCAACTCGGCGATCCTGGCGCTCTCGCTATCGGTGAGAGGTTCGGCGTCCAGGAAGACCTTCCAGTTCTGGTCGAACAGGTCGGAGCGCCCCACCCCAGGGATAACGAGAATCCCGGGCTCGGAAAGAGCGAACTTCAACGCAAGCGTGGCCTCCTCGATAACCCCGCCCGAGAAGGGCTTCATGGCGATGACCCCGACGTTCTTTTCCAGGGCTTTCGGTATGATCTCCTCTCGCGCCTTGGGTTCAAGGAAGCTGAAGCACACCATGATCACGTCGAAGAGGTCGTCGTCCAAGGCCCGATCTAGTACATCGAGGTTGTGACTGGTGATGCCGATGTGGCCGATCAACTTTTCATTCTTTGCCCGTTGGTAGGCTTCATAAGCGCCGCCGGACGAGATGACCTTTTGATAAATAGCCTCGTCGGCGACGAAATGGCACTTGTAGATGTCGATGTAATCTCGCTGAAGCTCGGCCAGGCTTGTATGAAGGTCTGCCCAGGCCTTCTCGGCGGTCTTGGCCTGCGCCTTGGAGGCGACCACAACCCGTTTGTCCGTCTGGGCAAGTGCCAGTCCAATCCGGCGTTCGCTGGTGGAATACGCCCTGGACGTGTCGATGAAATCTACCCCTTGCTCGACAGCGTGACGTACGGTCTCCACAGCTTGGGCTTCGCTGACCCTCTGAAGGGGTATGCCGCCCAGTCCAAGGCGGCAGACTTCCAGCCCAGTCCTGCCCAGCACCATTCGCTTCACACACTCACCTCCATCACCAATGCAGACCATCCTCGCGATGGGCCGTCTTGACGCGGCGCCTTCCCTCGGCCATTGTAGACGAGCGACCCGACCGGCCGCGAGACCTTAGGTCGAAAGGAACTGTTCTCAAGGAGGCGTGCAGTGAGCGAATCGGTGAAGTTCTACCCAGCCTACTGGGGCGGCACGAAGCTATCTTATCCAAATGTCCCCGCTGAATCGCCCAAATTCGCGAACTCCGTAGTCGTCGGCAACTTGATTTTTGTTTCTGGCTGCCAGGGCCAGAATGACGAGACGGTGACGGTGGATACCAACGTATTCGAGGAACAGATGATCATTGCCCTCGATAAAGTGCGCCGTGTCATGGAAGAAGCCGGCAGCAGCATGAACAACATCATCAAGACCATGATCCTGCTCAAGAATGTGGCGGATTACCCCAAGATGCGCAAGACCGAGCTGGAGTACTACCAGAAGTACGCTCCCCGCCTTGTCGAGGACCCACCGGCCAGCACGTTCATGGAAGTCGGACTGGCCAAGCCTGAGTTCTTGGTTGAGATAGACGTGGTGGGAGTCATCTCCCGCGACTAGCAGGCTGTCGGGAGATGAAGCTCCGCCGCCAGGGTGCGATGGACATGCGCGAGAGAAGGACGCATGGAGTGCGAATAGCAGCGCTATTGGCGCGACCGAGGACGCTGTATAGCGCCGCCCAGTGCAGTCTGGGGGCCGCGGCTTGATTTCCCGAGAGCCCGCTCGCATGTCCGACATCTCTGACGGACTGACCCAGGCTCGGCAGCGCATAGCTCGCGCCTACGATCCCAGACTGCTGGAAGACGCCGGCCATCGGTTGGCGACATTGTTGGCGGCCAATCTGGCCCGCGCGGAGCAATCGGAGGGCACGGTCCTTCCCTGGGTGGACCCTGAGGAAGGCATCCGCGAAGCCGCCTCGCAGCTCCGCGCCGCCGGTGCCGGGGACGCCGCCGAGGCCGCGGGCCGCGCCGCGGCTGCCGGCGCAGAGGCCGCCGCCCCAATCGGCGCCGCCTCGGCCCTCCCGGAGCGCTTCGCCGGCTTGGTGCAGACCATGCTCGACCGTGGACTGAACCTCCATGATCCTCGCTATATAGGCCACCAGGTTCCTGCGCCGGTGCCTGTGGCAGGATTGTTTGACGCTGTTGGCTCTGTAACCAACCAGGTAATGGCCATCTACGAGATGGGTCCCTGGGCCACTGCTGTCGAGCAGGCCATGGTGCGTGAGCTCGGTACGGAGATAGGCTGGGCGCCCGGTTCCTTCGCCGGGGCCGTGACCCATGGCGGATCTTTGGCCAACCTCACCGCTCTTCTGACAGCCCGGAATGCGGCTCTTCGGGACGCCTGGGAGAACGGATTGGCATGCGATGGCCCGCAGCCCGTTCTGCTGGCCCACGCCGATGCTCACTACAGCGTGGCGCGTGCGGCGGGCATCCTTGGCCTGGGCAGCCGA
>JAMDEO010000127.1 GCA_023483915.1 Actinomycetota bacterium | reverse complement strand
AGCGTTGTCGGACGCAACTCGGAAGGTTGCCACTCCGCGGTAGGGGGCTTCGCCTGGGAGGAAGCCGTCGTCGTGCTGAGGTCGGCATGGTTGGCGGCCTCTGTTGGTCCGGTTGTGATGCCTCCTGGAGAGCCGGTCACCCCGCAGCCCTGTGTCATGATAGTCACACCCGAGAGCGCAATGAGAACAGCCACTACCCAGACTCGACTTGAGCGACAGTTGGATACTCTCGGCGACCCGGTCATCTCCCTCCACTTCTGCCCGAACAGCCCTCAGTTCCCAAGGTAGCCTGTGCATTGCGCGACTTGGGTGCAACTTTGGACCTAGATTGGGGAAAACGGGTCGGAGGAACAGGCGGATTCAGAGAACCAGCTGTCAGCTGATCCGCAGGAACTTTCGCTTCCCTACCTGCAAGACCGCTCCGTGAAGAGAACCGGCCTCGAGCTCAGCAGACGCATCGCCTTGGACAACGTCATCGATCTTGACGCCCCCCTGCTCTATAAGGCGGCGCGCTTCCCCGTTGGAGCCTGCAAGCCCCAGCCCTGTGAGGAGGCGCGGCAGCCAGACGCGCCCGTCACGCAACATGTCGGCTGAAATGCCGACCTCCTGGATTACCTCCGGACACTCCTTCTCTTTGAAAACCCTGTCGAACCCGGATCTGGCCGCGGCAGCCGCGGCCGCTCCGTGATAAAGCGTGACGAGGCGCTCCGCGAGGTTTCGCTTTGCCTGCGCAGGGTGCAGGCTGCCGTCGCGAAGAGAACGTTCCAGGTTTTCCACTTCTCGCTTCGTCGCTCCGCTTAGCAGCTCCGTATAAGTCACCATAAGAGTGTCCGGAATCGACATGACCTTGCCGAACATCTCGTCCGGCGAATCGTTGACCCCTACGTAGTTGCCGTAGGATTTCGACATCTTCTGCTCGCCGTCTGTCCCGAGCAAAAGCGGGACGGTGAGGATGGTCTGCGGGGAAAGACCATAGGCCTCCATGATCGTCCGGCCCATGAGCAGGTTGAACTTCTGGTCGGTCCCCCCCAGTTCAATGTCGGCCCGCACGGCCACGCTGTCATAACCCTGGAGGAGCGGATACATGAATTCCAGCATCGAGATGGGCTCATTGGCGACATACCTGCGGGAGAAGTCGTCTCTTTCCAGCATGCGCGCCACGGTAGTCGTCGCAGTGAGCCGGAGCACTTCATTCATGCGCAGCGGCCCCAGCCAGTCGCTGTTCCGAAGCAACTCCACTTTCTCCATATCAAGTACTTTGGTGGCCTGATCCACATACGTGGCCGCATTCGCGTTGATCTCCTCGTCGGATAGACGCGGTCTCAGTTTCGATCTACCCGACGGGTCGCCAACCTTGGCGGTGTAGTCGCCGATAATGAGTACCGCCGTGTGCCCGAAGTTTTGAAATTGAGCCAGTTTCCTGAGGACGACCGTGTGACCGAAATGGATATCAGGAGCGGTGGGATCTACCCCCAGCTTCACTCTGAGAGGACGATCAGCGGTGCGCGAATATGCCAGCTGCTGAAGAAGCTCTCCAGCCGGAAGCGTGTCCACGCTTCCCAAAAGGAGCTCCTCGTACTGTTCACGGACCTCGCCGGGTACGTCCAAATCACACCTCCAGGCGGGGAGAATATCATGCTGCAGTGCGGCCTGGTGTAACATCTCGGTACGATGGTCGGCGACACCAAGCCAGCACGGAGAAGGCGGACAGGCCGAGGCCGCCGGATTCTGAGGGGAACGCTCTTTGGCTTCCTGCTGCTTATCGTCGCAGTGCTTGCCATGTTTGCGGGTTTCTACGTCGGTGTGGCTCGGAGCTTGCCCCCCCTTGACCTAGCTTCCGCTTCCGCCCACCCGGATCAGACCACAAAGGTATTCGATGACGCAGAGAAGCCTACGCTGCTTGCCGAGCTGCACGGGGTGGAAAATCGCGAGGTCCTCACTTCCGACCAGATTCCGCAGGTAATGCGCGACGCGATCGTCGCGGTGGAGGATGAGCGCTTCTATGTTCACAGCGGCGTCGACTTCTTGGGCATCCTTCGCGCTCTCTGGGCAAACCTCCGGCAACGGGAGATCGTGCAGGGCGGCTCGACCATCACCCAGCAATACATCAAGAATGCCTATATCAATGATGATCGGACAATCGACCGCAAGCTCAAGGAGGCGACGCTCGCCTACCAACTGGAGAAGCAGTGGTCAAAGGAGAAGATCCTCACCGAATACCTCAATATAATCTACTTCGGCGAAGGCGCATACGGCATCGAGGCGGCCGCTCAGGAATACTTCGGCGTCCGTGCGGCAGATCTGACCATCGATCAGGCGGCGCTGCTCGCCGCCATCCCGAAGGCCCCATCGGCCTATTCGCCCAGGCGCGACCCCGAAGCTGCGCTTGCCCGCCGCGATCTAGTCCTGAACAAGATGTACCAGCAACATTACATCACGAGCAATGAACTGCAAGAGGCCCTTGCCAAGCCGCTCAAGCTCGCGAAGCAAGCCGGTTCCCAAACCACCCAAGTGCCTTACTGGGTCGAGATGGTGCGAGAGGAGTTGGTCAGCCGATATGGCTCATCGACTGTGCTGGGCGGGGGGCTTCGTGTGTATGTCAGCGTGGATCTCTCCCTCCAAAAGCAGGCCGAGGAGGCGATAGCCAGCGTCCTTTCCTCCAAGAATGACCCGGCTGCAGCTCTCGTATGCGTGGACGTGCACACAGGGAAGCTCCTAGCGATGGTGGGGGGGCAGAACTTTTCGCAATCCCAATTCAACCTGGCGACCCAGGGAAAACGCCAGCCAGGTTCAGCATTCAAGCCATTCGTGCTCGCGACAGCACTTGCGCAGGGAACCAGTCCCGATGCCCTGTACGACTCCGGGCCCGCTCAAATAGAATTACCTGATGGGACATGGAGCGTGGACTCCACCGACGAAGGGCCCATCACTCTTCGCGAGGCGACCGCCCGATCTTCCAATGGGGTTTACGCACGCTTGGTCATGGATGTCGGACCAGAAGCGGTCGCCAAAACCGCAAACGACATGGGAATTCAAACGAGCTTCGGCCAGAACCCAAATCCGGCGATAGCTCTGGGTGGGTTGACCACTGGGGTCAGCCCTCTAGAGATGGCAATGGCCTATGCCACTCTCGCGACCGGGGGGGAACGCCTGACGGCCACAGTCCCCTTCAATCCTACGAGCACGTCTTTCCCAGTCGTAATAGACCGCGTGACGGACTCGACCGGGAAGGTCCTCGATAAGAACAGCATCAAACGGACGCCTACTCTCGACTCGGGGATAGCCGCGGTCGTGACGTCCATCCTCGAAGGTGTCATCACCGATGGCACGGGAACTGCAGCTCAGATTGGGAGGCCGGCCGCCGGCAAAACCGGGACTACCTCGAACTATCGCGATGCCTGGTTTGTCGGCTACACACCCGACATAGTCACTGCGGTGTGGGTTGGTTATTCCGACGAACAAAAGGCCATGACGAACGTGCACGGCATCAGGGTTACAGGAGGATCGTTCCCGGCCAAGATATGGGCAGCCTTCATGAAGCAGGCCGTCAAGAGTATTCCTGCATCAGACTTTGCCAAGCCTTCCCCAGACCAGTGGGTCGAAGTCGAGGTCTGCAGCGAGTCTCATCAGCTCCCCACGCCCCTGTGTCCCACGAGGGTGAGAATGCTCTTCCGGGCCGAAAACGTGCCCACGGAGGAGTGTCAGATCCACAAAGCCAAGGAGATCTCGGTTCCTGCGGTGGTCGGGGACACCATCGCGGACGCTCGGGCGTTGCTGGGAGAGGCGGGGTTCAAGGTCACCTATACAGAAGATCCCGAATCGTCCGAACCGGCCGGCGTCGTCACCCATCAGGACCCCCCTGCCGGCACCGCGCTGTTGCAGGGTCGCACGGTTGCCTTGGTGGTTTCGGCAAGGACAATTCAACAGGTAATGGTGCCGACGCTAACCGGGTTGGACATCGCCGACGCTAGGGCACAATTGTCGGCGATCGGCTTGACGGCCAACGAGACGTCCACCCCAGATGCGTCTACGGCCGGCACTGTGCTCTCCCAGGACATCCAGCCCGGCACCTTGGTGGATCCCGGCACCGCGGTCAACCTGCTGATCAGTTCGGGACCTGATTCGACAACCAGCAGCACGGAGGCCCTGAACGGAGGCCTGGTCGATTAAACCCGGCTGACCCTCGTGAATCCGGAGCAGGCGATTACCTCGACTCCCTGCCGCTCGTACTCGTCGATAATGAGATTCATGCCGAGCGAATCCGACGACGCATGACCGGCTATCACCACGGAGATCTTCTCTTCTTTGGCCTTCTTGCGGTGGTCCTCACCCATGTGCATGCCGAGGATCGTCCCTACTCCTGCCGCCGCCAGCTTGGCTATGGAATCGACCGGACCCGAGGTGCCGCCGGTCATGTCGACCATGATCTTGCCTGTCCGGCGGCTACCGTTCCCCTCGAAGATAGTGGGCCCCATTCCATGGATGACGCCCTCTCGGTACTCCGGGATGGTTTTGAGAAAGTCGACCAACTCGTCAACGGTGCCCTCGGTGTCCAGCTCGCCGCATTTTTCGGTGAGAAAGGCTTGCACGCTGTTGTCCGCCGGGGTGTGACAGCACATGAAGGGGAATCCGAGAAGCCGAGCCGCTGCGATGGCACGCTCGTTGTTACGCGGATGCACGGCCCGCATGATTTCAGCCATCCGCTCGCTCAGGATGGCGTCCCCATAGGCGATGGAGACCCCGAAATCCCTCCATATGTCCGCTTGCACGCCCATCACCTCATCTATCCGTGCAAGCGCCCGGCCCTCGGGGTGATGCGCGAGGAGCAGGTCGACAGTACGGCCCTGTCGGCGGAGGGCATCGGCCAAGAGAAGTTCTCCCACCTCCATGTCGATCCCGACGAGGACCGTCTTCACTTCCGTGTCAGGAGTACCGACCAGAATCCGGGTGTCGGCAAACGGGTTGGTCAGACGCTCGGCGTCGAACTCCCACCGCTTATCCTCGGCGAGGCCGTCGTATTCCTTGCGAACCCGGTCGAGTAGCGACTTGATTCGATCCTCACCGCGAGGGTCTGCCTTGATCCCCGCGCGAAACGCCGTCTCGTACATGTCCTGCAATCTCATCCCCGCCAACCTCCCCTGCACACACCTAGGTTACGTACGGACTATCAGCAGCAAAGTACCTGAGGGGCATATTCTCCCCCCTGGAAATCCCGATCCTGGTGCCACAAGCCAGCGCCGGCCTGGAGCCGTCATCGAGTATGCGGACCCCCGATGCTGGTCCCAGTGGTAGCCCATCCAAACCGAGGTGAAGTCCGAGTGCTTGACCTACCCTCCCCGGGCCGCACGCCACCCGCTTGAGAGTTCCATGGCCGCGGGAGAGATCGACGGGCAGACTCCGGTTCTGACAAAGGACGGAGGTCTCTCCGAGGGGCTCGAATGATCGTATCAAAACCGCAGAGCCGATGGACTCGCCGTCGCACACAATGTTCAGAAGCACATGCACGCCGTAGCTGAGATATACATAGATGTGGCCCGCCGGCCCGAACATCGAGGCGTTGCGCTTCGTGCGACCCCTGAATGAATGAGACGCCGGATCCCCTTTGGGAAGATAGGCTTCGACTTCGGTCAGGCGGCCCCCTCCTATGCCGGTTCGCCACAGTATCTTGCCGATCAGGTCGCGCGCAACTGCGTCGGACGGCCGGACAAAAAACTCGACTGGAAGCTCCGCGAGGGGGAGCTCCAGGGGCCCCGCGAGGGGCTGCGCGGGAAGCTCCGGCACCGGCCTCGTGGCAAGTGTGGATGAGGGTTCCCGTACATTGAGACGCATGCAGTCATGTTACCAGGGGCGCCGCCGTTTACGGCGGCGCCCCGTCAGCCGGCCGCGGAATCGAGCCGATTCAGCACGTCGCGCGCAATTCGCAGCTGCTCGGCGACCGAGCTCGGCGACGTCCCCCCCGGGGATCTCTTGGCCGCGATGACGCGCTCTAGCTTCACGACCTCGTAATAGCCTTCGTCAAAAAGCGGAGACAGCACCGTCAGCTCCTCCATACCGGCGTCGGCAAAGGGACGGCCCTCAGCGGCCAACTTGGCCACGAGACGACCGCTGATACGGTGGGCTTCGCGGAAGGGCAGGCCCTTCTCCACGAGGTAGTCGGCCACGTCGGTTGCCTGCGAGTAACTCCCCTCCGCCGCCGCCCGGGCAACTTCCGGGTGAAACGAAAGGCCGCCAACCATGGCCGCCATGGCGTCAAGACAGAGATCTAGCTCTTCGCGCGTGCCGAACACGTAGAGTTTGTCCTCCTGGAGATCGTTGTCATAGGCAAGCGGAAGTCCCTTCAGGACAACGCCCAATCCCTGAAGTCTGGCAAGGAAGCCCGCCGTCTTGGCTCTTACCAACTCCGCTCCCGACGGGTTCCTTTTCTGGGGCATGATGCTAGAACCAGAACTCCATGATTCGGGAAGTGCGGCAAAGTTGAACTCCTGGCTTGTCCAAAGGACCAGTTCCTCGGCCAGGCGAGACAGCGTCAGTCCGCAATTGGCAGCGTCTGCAAGGTATTCGAAGGCCGCGTCCCTACTGGCAACGGCGTCCATCGCGTTGAGAGCAACGCGCTCAAACCCAAGCTCCGACGCCACCTTTTTGCGGTCCGACGGGTAGTTCACGCCGGCCAGCGCCCCCGCCCCCAGTGGCATCCATGAGGACTTCACCCAGCTGGCGAATCGGTCCCAGTCTCGCTCGAGCATGAAGACGTATGCCAGCAGATGATGGGCCAACAGAATGGGCTGGGCCCGCTGCAGGTGGGTATACCCCGGGAAGATGACATCACGTCCCTCCTCTGCCTGCCCGAGTAGCACCCCCATGAGGTTGCGCAGGCGGCGCTGATGCCCAGAAACCGCATCGCGAAGGTAAAGTTGCAGATCCAGGGCAACCTGGTCGTTGCGGCTCCGGCCCGTGTGAACCATGCCCCCCACGGCGCCCGCGATCTCCGTCAGGCGCCGCTCGATCGCCATGTGGATGTCTTCGTCCTTCAAGCTCCACGTGAAGGAGCCTTCCTCGACCTCACGAGCAACTTGAACGAGTGCCTCGAGGATAGTGTCCCGCTCATTCTCCGTTAACACGCCGATGCCCGCGAGCATGCGGACATGGGCCTGGGATCCCTTCAGGTCGTATGGAGCCAGCACGTGATCGAAGGGTATCGATGCGTTCAGCCGCTCGAACAGAGGAGACTGCTCCTCCTCGAAACGTCCGCCCCAAGGCTTGCTCGATCCCTCACCGGATCCGGCACCCATGGCTACATGAGTCCCTGATGACGCCGTGCGTAGACCTCAACCGGCAGGCCCCACAACTCGATGAACCCCACGGCGGATTGATGACTGAAGGTGTCACCCGACCCGTAGGTGGCGAGCGCGTCGACATAAAGAGAATTGGGTGAACGCCTGCCGACGACATTGCACGTACCTTTGTAGTAGCGCAGCCGGACATCCCCGCTCACGTGCTTCTGGCTCTCGTCAATGAAAACCCTCAGGCAGTCGGCAAGCGGGCTGAACCACAGTCCGTCGTAGATGAGCTCGGTCATGCGCTGTCCCACCGAGTACTTGTAGTGCTGCAGCTCGCGGGTGAGTGTCAGATCCTCGAGCGCACTGTGGGCCATAATCAACGAGAGCGGGCCGGCGGCCTCGTATACTTCCCGGCTCTTGATGCCGACCCGGCGGTTTTCGACCATGTCGATCCGGCCGAACCCTGTCGCACCCGCCGTGCTATCGATCTTTTCCACCAACTCCACCGGCCCCATTGGTTGGCCGTCCAGCGAGACTGGGATGCCTTGCGAAAAGCCCACCACCAACTCGACCGCTTCGTCCGGAGCATCTTCCGGATTGGTGGTGAACGCAAAAGCGTCGCTTGGGGCAGCGGTCCATGGATCTTCAAGCTCGCCGCACTCTATCGCGCGGCCCCACAAGTTCTCGTCGATCGAATACGGATTCTTCTTCGTTAGAGGGAGATTGATCCCCCGGGCGGCGAGATAGTCCAGCAACTCAGGCCTCGTCATACCCCATTCGCGAGCAGGCCCAAGGACCTTGACGGAGGGGTCGAGGCAGCGAACCGACACATCGATACGCACCTGGTCGTTACCCTTGGCCGTGCAGCCGTGGGCAACGGTCTTCGCCCCGTACTTATGGGCGGTTTCCACCATCTTCTTGGCGATCAAGGGCCGAGAGAGGGCCGAATGTAGCGGGTATTTGTTCTCATAAAGCGCGTTTGCCTTGAGAGCCTCGAACGCATAGCCGGTCACGAACTCCTCTTTGGCATCCACCACGACGGACTCGACGGCGCCTGCCGTGAGCGCCCGCTGCCGCAGTCCCTCGACGTCTTTCATGTGCCCTACATCTACGAGAACTGTCACGATCTCGTAACCATACTTCTCCATCATGTAAGGAATGAGGGCCGACGTGTCCAGCCCGCCCGAGTAGGCCAGAACGCACTTCTCTTTGCTCATCTTGACTATCCTCCCAGTTCCCTAAGATAGGCGCAGACAGTCTCCGCTGCCCGCCCGTCTTTGGCCACAATTATCACCGTGTCGTCGCCGGCGACGCAACCGAGTATCGCCGCGTGTTCAAGCTCGTCGATAACCCTGCCGAGACCGGGTGCGGCACCGGGGTCACAACGCACCACCAACAAGTTCTGCGCAGTATCCACGCCGCGGCCGAATTCCTGTAGCATCCTGCTGCAGGCGACTTGCGGGTCTGGCTTTTCCTCACTGGTCGGCACGAGGACGTAGCGCGTTCTGCCGGTTACGTCGCGCTCCTTCTGAAGTCCCAGCTCCCGCAAATCGCGGCTGATAGTGGCCTGGGTGACCACAAACCCGGTAGCGCGAAGGGCGTCGACCAACTCCATCTGGCTGCCGATTATGCGCTCGCGCACCAACCGCCGCAGCATCTGTTGTCTTTGCCGCTTGTTCACCCGACTACCGACCTCCCAAAATGTAAGCCATCAGCGCCTTCTGAGCGTGAAGCCGATTCTCGGCCTGATCGAAGACCACCGACTGCGGGCCATCCATGACCTCGTCGGTGATCTCCTCGCCCCGGTGAGCGGGCAAACAGTGCATCACAAGCGCCTCCGGAAGGGCCCGGGCCAACAGACGTCCATCGAGACGGAACGGGAGAAGACGCTCCACTTTGGCGGAATCGTCGGTCTGTCCCATGCTGATCCACACATCGGTGTAGAGCGCGGAAGCCCCGGCTGCCGCCGCCTCCGGGTCCCGCTCGACCCAAAACTTCGTCCCACAGCTCTCCGAAAGCATGGCGATGGAGTCCATCTTCACTTTGGGAAGATCACAGCCTTCCGGGACGGCGAGGCAGATATCGATGCCGGCAAGAGCGGCGGCTTCTGACAGAGATGCCGCGACATTGTTCCCATCCCCGAGATAGGTGATCTTGCGCCCGGTGTCTGGAAAATGCTCTCTGAAGGTGAAGATGTCCGTAAGGGCCTGACACGGGTGATCCTCGTCGGTAAGCGCGTTGATCACAGGAACCGAGGCTGCCGCGGCCAGATCCTCCACGTCCTTTTTGGCGAAAGTCCGGATTACTATGGCGTTCACGTAGCGCGACAAGACCCGAGCTGTGTCTTCGATGCTTTCCGACGTTCTGATCTGCAATTCCTGCTCGGAGAGAGTCAGCGGCAAGCCTCCGAGTTGGTACACGCCTACACTGAAGGAGACCCGCGTGCGCGTGGACGGTTTTCCGAAGACAAGAGCGACCGTCTTACCGGCCAGAACACCGCCATAAGGCTGGCGCTTCCAGGCGGCAGCCTGTTGCAGAACGTGCTCGAACTCGTCTTTGCTCAGATCCGGAACGGTGAGAAAGTGCTTGACTGCCATGCTTCCTCCTTAGGAACCTATCCCCGCACCCGAGGATATCTTCGTTCCCAAGCCGGCGTCGTCAGTGAGTATCTCCAGGAGCACCGAGTGTGCTATCCGGCCGTCGATGATGTGAGCGGCGGCCACCCCTCCCCGCAAGCTGGTGAGGACCGCTTCGAGCTTCGGGATCATCCCCTTGGACACCCTACCCCCGTCGATGAGATCCACCAGGTCAGCGGCCGTGCACTCCGAGATCACGCTGGACTCATCCTCCAGATCTCCGTGGAGACCGGTCACATCGGTGAGGAATATCACCTTCTCTGCCTGCAGAGCAGCAGCCAGAGCCCCGGCGACGGTGTCGGCATTAATGTTGTAGGTCTCTCCATTGGGCCCTACCCCAACCGAAGCCACAACGGGCACGTAGTCAACATCGAGCGCGGCGAGCAGCGCCGTGTTCACTTCGGTCACCTCGCCTACAAGACCAAGGTCAATCGGGGTTCCGTCCTTGCCACGTTTGAGCAGGGGCTTGGCCTTGAGAAGCATCCCGTCGTCGCCGCACAGGCCCACAGCCGGGGCTCCTTTGCTGTTGATGAGCGCGACGATCTCTTTGTTGACTTTGCCAACGAGAACCATTTTTGCGACTTCCATGGTGGCGTCGTCGGTCACTCGCAGCCCCTCAACGAATTTGACCGGGAGGTCGAGCCTGCGCATGTACTTGCTGATCTCGTTCCCTCCGCCGTGAACGATGATGGGCTTGATGCCAACATATCGGAGCAACGCGATGTCGGTGGCAAACTCATCTTTGAGATCCGCCGAGCTCATCGCCGCCCCACCGTACTTGATGACTACCGTCTTGCCGTTGAACATGCGTATGTACGGCAGCGACTCCAGAAGTGTTTCGACCCGTTTCCTGTAGACTTCGCGCATGGCTGCCCCTACGAGTGATATTCGGCGTTGATAGTGATGTACTCGTGGCCAAGATCGGAGAAGAAGACCTCGCCTTCGCCGGAGGCGACACCCAAGTCCAGCTCGATCTCGATCTCGGGTTGCTTCATTCCAGCAACAAGCGTGCCCCATTCCTTTTCAGCCACTCTAGACGCAGCTCCCCCGGCCACAACCTGAACTCCGCAGAGGCGGAGTGAGGAATTGGGGAGCGACTGTCCTGCCAGCGCCGCGCCGGCAGAGCTGATCACCCGGCCCCAGTTAGGGTCGCCTCCATGCATGGCCGTCTTGACCAAGGGAGAATCCGCTATTGCCCGGCACACACGCGCCGCCTCCTGGTCGGAGGCGGCGCCGCGCACCACTGCCTTGATGATCTTAGTCGAGCCTTCGCCGTCGGCAACCATCATCAGGGCGATACGAAGCAGCATCGACTTGAGGGCTTCGCCAAAGAGAGGTATATCCGACGGTGCCACCTGCACGCCCGAGGCCCCGCTGGCGAGGAAGAACACCGAGTCGTTTGTGCTCATCTCTCCATCGACAGTCACTTTGTTGAATGAGCTGTTCACGGCGTCATGCAGCAGAGAGGCTGCTTGCGAGGCATCAAGCGACGCGTCCGTGGTTACGACGCAGATCATGGTAGCAAGCGCCGGTGCGATCATGCCGGCGCCCTTTGCGCACACGCCTATTCTGATCGTACCTCCGCGAAGGCTCAGCTCAACTGCAGACTCCTTCGGGTACTTGTCGGTGGTCATGATGCTGCGCGTGAAATCGCCTCCGCCCCCCGGGGCAACCGCCCTTGCCGCCCTTCCTGCCGCAGCCGACATGAATCCGGCATCAAGCTGAACGCCGATTATTCCGGTAGACGCCACGGCCACATTCTCTGACGCGATTCCGAGTGCCTCCGCGCATGAGGACCGCATGGCCCGCGCGACCGTCAAACCATTGGCGCCTGTGCACGCATTGGCATTGCCACTGTTGGCCACTAGGCCAACCAAATGAGAGCGATGGCACTCCTCTTTGCTTACAATCACCGGAGCGGCGGCGAAGGCGTTCGTCGTGAACACGGCAGCCGAAACGGTTGAACTCCTCCACTCCGGCATGACACACAGCACGCCCATGTCTGGCCGGCCGCTTTCCTTGATGCCGACCGCAAGGCCACTGCCGAGAAACCCTTTCGGGAATGTCACGCCGGGTGAGCCCTCCGCCGGTTCGATCAACTTCGCGCCGGCAGGCACGGAAAAGAAGCGAGATTGCGCCGGTGCGACTACGATCGGAGCAGCGGTTGCCGGAGCGGCGGCCATGGGAGCGGCTCCAAGTGGACGAAGAGAATCTGTCATCTCAAACCTTCCGTTGCAGACCGGCATCTTCCGGAAAGCCGAACATGCAGTTCATATTCTGTACGGCTTGACCAGAGGCGCCTTTGACCAGGTTGTCGATGACGCTGAAAACCTTGACCAGACCGGCCGCTGGGTCCTCCCTGACGGCGAGGCGGCAGTAGTTGGTGTATGCAACCTCTGAAAGGGCGGGCACCGCGTCACAGACTTCCACGAAAGGCTCACCCGCGTAGAAGTCGCGATACTTCTGTGTCCACGCCTGATCTCCAACGAGGCCGCGCAAAGGACGGAAGTACATGGTTGTGAGTATGCCGCGGTCCACCGGAAGCAGATGGGGAGTGAAGCTGATGGTGACCGCATGGCCGGCTGCCCCACTTACTTCTTGGATCATTTCGGAGGTGTGGCGGTGTCCGACCTCATTGTAGGCCCGGAAGTCCCCTTCGACGGCACAGAAGTGTGTCTTCGCGGAGGGATTCCTACCGGCGCCCGAAACTCCCGACTTCGAATCGATGACGAGCCCTGAGGCATCGATGTCGGACGCTACCGGGAGCACAGCGAGGATCGCGCCGGTCGGATAGCAGCCGGGATTAGCCACCAGGCGTGCCCCCGGAAGTTGCGCCCGATACTTTTCCGGCAATCCAAAGACGGCTTCGCGGACCAGGTCCTTCCGAGGATGATCGAAGCCGTACCACAGCGCGTAGGCCTCGGGGTCCTTCAGCCGGAAATCGGCGCTGAGATCGATGACCCGGCAACCTTCGTCGAGGAGTTGAGCTACCACAGCATGGGACTCAGCATGCGGGTAGCACACAAATGCCACATCCGACCCGCCGACGGCCTCGGCTGAATATTGGGTGTAAACGCCGCTCACGCGCAAGTGTGGAAACACGTCGCAGACTCGGTCGCCGGCGTACGATTTCGAAGTCAGTGCCTGCAGTCTCACATCCGGGTGTGAACTCAGGATGTCTGTCAGCACTGCCCCGGTATAACCGGTGGCTCCCACTACGCTAGCCGTGACCACGATCGGACCTTTCGCTCGCTTTTCCACAAGTGCATGACTATACATCGAAATGCAATATGATGCAAGGAAGCTGATGTGAGGAGTTCAATTGTGCGCGCCCCCTGGAGCCAGAAAGGTAGCGGCCTCGGGACATCAGACGGAGAGGTTAGGCCCTAAGCTGCGCCCCCAGGCGGGCAGACACCTTGGCGAGGATCAAGGAGCGGATCTCGTTGACCTCGGTTTCGCTGAGAGTCCTCTCCGAGGAACGGAAGGACAGCCGCAGAGCAAGGCTCTTCCTGCCTTCACCGACCTGCGGCCCCTCGTACACGTCGAAGACCCTCACCTCTTCCAGGAGCTCTCCGCCCGCCACCCGCAATTCCACCACCACAACCGACGACGGTATCGCGGCGTCCACGACGAGGGCCAAGTCTTGCTCCACCCTCGGATAGGCGAGAAGGTCTTTGAACATCGTGGCTCCCGCGCAGTCCTCCAAAAAAGTGTCCAAATCGATCTCGGAGACAATCACGGATTCCGAGCGGACGTCGAATTCCTGGAGCACCGAGGGATGAATCTCGCCGAGCCAGCCGACCGTCCGCCCCTGCCGATCGGACAGCGCGGCACTCTTGCCGGGATGAAGGAAAGGCTCTTCGGCCGGAGCATAGTGGAGCTCGACATTCAGCCCTTGCGCCAAGCGCTCCAGGATACCTTTGCCCAAGAAGTAGTCGACCGAGATGCCCGTGTTTAGCCAAGACCCCTCGTCCCACTGTCCGCTGAGTAGTATCCCAAGGTGGGTCCTCTCTTCGGGCAGTTGCGAGCCAACCGGACGGAAGACTCTACCCACCTCGAAGATGTGCACCCGTGTCTCTCGCACAGATATGTTTGCCCGGGCGGTCTGGAGCAGCCCCGGAAGAAGCATTGTGCGCATCACAGATTGATCGATACTCAAGGGGTTGGCGATCGGCAAGCCTCGCCGCCTTGGATCTGTCGCATCCAGCCGCAGCTGATCACCCCACCTGCCGTCCCCGAAGCTGTAGTTGATGGTCTCGACGAGCCCGCAACCCGCCAGAAGATCCTCCGCCTTCCGCCTTGCGGCTTGAAACGCGGTGAGCCCTCCCCTCCCCTCACGCCTAGCCGGCAGAGTGGAGGGAATGACGTCAAGCCCGTGAATGCGCCCCACCTCCTCGATGAGATCGATTTCCCGCTCGAGATCTATTCGGAAAGTGGGGACTTTGACTCTGAGGTTGTTCCCGTCCGCAAGAACCATGCAGCCAAGGCGAGTCAAGATGTCGGCCATCTCGTCCCTCTCGATTGCCAGTCCGAGGGTCGCTTCTACGCGCGCCGTACGGAGGCCGATCACCACGTCGGGCAAGGGCTCGGTCCTGACATCTATCGTGCCAACTGAGACCTCGCCGCCACAGACCTCAACCAGCAGCTTGCACGCCATGTCGAGGGCAACGGGGATCATTTCCCGGTCGAGCCCTTTTTCATAGCGAGTAGAAGCCTCGCTCCGCAGGCCGAGCGCCGAGGAGGTTCGCATGATCGAAGGGGCAGCGAAATTCGCCGCCTCCAGCAGCACGTCGGTAGTATCGTTGGTGACCTCGCTGTCGATGCCGCCCATGATCCCAGCCACTACCGAGGCCCGCTCGGCATCGGCGATCACGAGCATGTCCTCACTCAGAACACGATCCTGGTTGTCCAGGGTCGTTATCTTTTCGCCCGGAAACGCCCGACGTACAACGATGCGGCCGCCTCGGATAGTTCTGAGATCGAAGGCATGAAGCGGCTGACCAAGAGCCCACAAAGCGTAGTTGGTAACGTCAACAACGTTATTCACCGGCCGCATCCCGGCGTGAGAGATCTTGGCTTTCAGCCAGAGCGGAGAATCTGCGACGGTAACCCCACGGATGACCCTAGCCGCGTACCTGGGGCATAGGTCAGGATCCCGAACTTCGATGAAGATATCGGCGTCGATGGGCCTATCGCCCCAGGGATGGGTGAACCGCAGGTCCTCATCAAAAGCAGCTCCCGTGATGACCGCGATCTCCCGGGCCAGGCCGCGTACCGACAAGCAGTCGGGGCGATTCGGAGTTACCTCTACCTCCAGGACATCATCTGCGATGGCGAAGTAGTGCGAGAGGAGCTCGCCGGCTTCCCAGGAAGGAGGAAGCTCCATAGTCCCGGAGCTCTTTGCGGCGAGGCCCAGTTCAGCCTCGGACATGATCATTCCCGAGGACTCCACGCCACGAAGCTTCGCGTCACGAATCCGCGTCCCATCGGGCATGGTCCCTCCCGGCAAGACCACAGCAACTGTTTGTCCCGCAGCGACATTGGGTGCGCCGCACACTATCGTGCGCGGCGATGCCTCACCGACGTCCACCTTACAGACTGAAAGCTTGTCGGCATTGGGGTGACGATCGCAGGCAAGCACCTTGCCCACGACGAAACGGCTGAGATTCTCCGGGTCACCCGGCACCCCCACCGGGGAGATTCGTTCCACCTCTGTGCCGGTAAGGGCGAGACGCGGGCCCAGCTCACCGATCCTCGTGTCGATGGACACGAATTCCCGCAGCCAGGAGAGTGGGGCCTTCATGACAACTCCGTCAGAATTGGCGCAAGAAGCGCAGATCGTTTTCGAAGAAAAGGCGGAGATCGTTCACACCGTGCTTGAGCATCGCGATTCGCTCGATGCCCATACCGAAGGCAAAGCCGGAGTACACCTCTGGGTCGTAGTCGACGAAGCCAAACACGTTCGGATCCACCATGCCTGCGCCCAGAATCTCGAGCCACCCGCTTTTCTTGCACAGGCGGCATCCGGCTCCTTCACAAATCATGCAGGAAACGTCGACCTCCACCGAAGGCTCCGTGAACGGAAAGAAATGCGGCCGTAAGCGCACCTGCCGTTCGCTGCCAAACATCGCGCGAGCAAATGTCTCCAGTGTGCCCTTGAGATCGGCCAGAGTGACGTGCTCACCGACGACCAGTCCCTCGACCTGGTGGAACATGGGTGTGTGGGTGGCGTCGGAATCGCGGCGATAAGCCTTTCCCGGGATAATGATGTGAATAGGTGGCCGTTGCCTCTCCATCGTCCGTATTTGGACTGGTGAGGTATGCGTCCTCAACAGGACCTGATCATTGACGAAGAACGTATCGTGGAGAGAGCGTGCGGGATGATCCGCGGGCGTATTCAAGGCTTCGAAGTTGTAGTAGTCGGTCTCGACCTCGGGCCCGTCGGCCACCTCGTAGCCCATGCCGATGAAGATGTCCTCGATCTCCCGCCGCGTCTGAGTCACCAAATGAAGATGCCCCAGTGGTAGCGTCCACCCGGGAAGGCTGATGTCAACCCGGTCCTTTTCCAATCCCAGCATGAGCTCGCCGGCCTCGAGCTCCTCGCGGCGCGCCTCGATGGCCGCCTCGAGTTCGCGCCGGACGAGATTGCCGATCTTGCCCACCTCGGGACGTTCAGCGACCGGCAATTCTGGGATGCTGCGAAGAAGGGCAGTAAGTTCGGCCTTTCTCCCCAAGAATCGCACCCTCGCGGCATCCAGGGAGGCGAGATCGGTCGCGGTGGCAATGGACTCCATGGCGTGGGAATAGATGGCCCTTAGGTCCGGCCGCGAGATTTGTTCGGAAATGCTCGGTTGCGCTGCTATGCCCCCTCCTTCCAGGCCCACAATCCTAGCGGACCGGCTGATTGATTGCTACTACGCGTCGCTCCTGGGCCCGATGGAGCTCATACAGCAGGATCGTCCCCGCCATTGCCACGTTGAGTGAGTCGAACCGGGCTTGAGGAATCCGTACACGGCTTCGTCCGCGCCACTCGTTTCCTGGGCCACGCCGCTCTGCGCCAAGGACTATGATTGCTCCGACTTCTGCGCGCGAGATCTCCGCGACGTCCTCCCCACTCCGCGAGTCGGCTATCAAGACATCAGCGGGCTGGGCACCCTGCTTCCGCAGCACCTCCAGCCTCGCCATGAGATCCTGGGCGTTCACCTCTGTCACCAGTGGGAGCAGGAACTGTGCCCCCATGCCGGCCCGCATGGCCTTAGGCCCATATGGATCAGCCGTGCCGGGGGAGCAGACGAGACCCGCCGAGCCAAAGGCAACGCACGAGCGCACCAACGTACCTACGTTCCCTGGATCTCCTACCTCCTGAAGGTAGACTACGACCCCTTGCTCCAGGTCAAGGTCTCCTAGACTCCACTGTGGCTCCCCGCAGACAAAGACGACGTCTGCCGCCCCTCCCAGCGAACTCGCCGCGCTCAGAACCTCAGCCGAACAGACGCCGATGTTGAGTGCCCCCGCCTCCGCTCGTTCGACGAGCCCTGCCGGAAGCCTACCGACAAGGTCTTGACGGACAAGGACCTCTCGAAGGTCGGCCTCAGACTCCACTGCGATCGCCAAGAGATCCATTCCTTCGGCAACCAGAAGCCCATGTTCCCGGCGGTAGTTCTTCCTCTGGAGCTTTTGGGCCAGTTTGACGCTGTGGTTCTGCCGTCCGGCGATATCGCGAATCATGGTGGTTGACCCCGCTCGCCCACTAGACCGGCGGCCTGCCGCTCAGAACCTTAACCGACGAGTGCCTCTTTGGCCCTGGCCGCCATCTGGGCAAAGACCTCAGGCTCACGCACTGCGAGATCTGCGAGGATCTTGCGGTCAACCTCTATGTTAGCTTCCTTCAACCCGTGAATAAGCTCGTTGTAGCTCATCCCGTGCTCGCGAGCTCCCGCGTTGATCCTCGTGATCCATAACCGGCGGAATTCACGCTTCCGCGCGCGCCGGTCCCGATACGCGTAGGTGCCGGATTTGAGGAGTTGCTCCTTGGCTCTCCGGTATGACGACTTCTTGAGGCCCCAATAGCCCTTGGCCTCATCCAGGGTTTTGCGGCGTTTCTTCTGGGCGTGGATGCTTCTCTTTACCCTAGGCATGACCCCGTCCTCCTAGCGGCCCAGAAGATGGCGCAGGCGGCCTTGATCGCTCGCGCAGACAACCAGCGCCTTGCGGATCTTCCGCTTGCGATTGGCGGACTTCTTCGTGAGTAGGTGGCTCCCGAAAGCCCGTTTCTTCATGAGCTTGCCGGTAGCGGTCACCTTCACGCGCTTCTTCGTTCCCTTGTGCGTTTTGTTCTTAGGCATGGCTTTCCCTTTGTCCTTGCTCGGGCCGACTCACGCCGACCCCCCGATCCAGGAGGCTCCGTCATAGCTGTGGCGGCCGAGCCGCCCCGCGCCGGTCAGCGCTTTGGGGCCAGCATCATGACCATGTTTCTGCCGTCCAGACTGGGCTGCGATTCCACCTCGCTGATTTCGCCCAAATCTTCGGCCATTCGGCGGAGCAGCCTCTCCCCCAGATGAGGATGGACAAGCTCTCTGCCGCGAAACATGATCGTGAGTTTGACTTTGTCTCCTTTTCTAAGAAAACGCTCGACGTGCCCTTTCTTCGTCTCGAAGTCGTGGTCGTCGATCTTCGGCCTCAGCTTGATCTCCTTGATGCTGATGGTCGTCTGACGCTTACGCGCTTCCTTAGCCTTCTGTTCTTGCTCGTACCTATACTTGCCGTAATCCATCACCTTGCAGACCGGCGGATTGGCCATCGGCGCTACCTCGACCAAATCGAGATTCAGCCTGTCGGCGTAATTCAGCGCCTCACGGATGTCCACGATCCCTACCTGCTCACCATCCGGTCCGATCAACCGGACTTCGTCTGCGCGGATCTTCTCGTTGATGCGAACGATATCGGCTATGTTGCCCTGCACCTCCCCCGGCGCTACCGGTTAGTTGGGGGGCTGTCGGGAAATCAGGCCGCGATCCCCAGGCCGCACTGGGCGGCGCACCCTGAGGGTCGGAGCTTCAATTCCCAACAGCCTTTCTCCACTTGCACACGCAAAAAGAGCGGTCCGCCACCGCTCTTCCCAATGCGGCCGCGCTGTCAAACGCCTGACCGCTGACCATCTATGGCTTGACCCAGCGCCAACGAGGCACGAGGTGGGAAGGACGGCTTCCTCTTTATGCAACCGCGAAGTATAGCCCAAGGCCTGCCGAGCCTCAAGCGCCTGACCCTACCGCAGGGGGCGCGGCCTTGGCGTCCAACTCGGCCGAGGCCTTCTCGAGGGAATACGAGGCCGTCTCTTTGCTGCCGCGTGTGCGGATTGTGACGGTCTGGCTCTCGACCTCCCGGTCGCCAACTACCAGCAGGAAGGGCACCTTGAGGACCTCACCGTCGCGAATCTTCTTCGAAACCGATTCCGTGCGGCCATCGACCTCCACCCGGAGCCCTGTACCCGCAAGCCTGCGGCTCACGGTTTCCGCGTACTCCACGTGGCGATCGGCCACCGGAACCACGACTGCCTGAACCGGCGCCAGCCAAGCGGGCAATGCCCCTCCGTAATGCTCGATGAGGATGGCGAGAAACCGCTCCACGCTGCCGAGTACGGTCCTGTGGATCATGACCGGGCGGTGCTTCTGGTTGTCCTCCCCGACATAGTCGAGGTCAAGCTTCTCCGGCATGGCAAAGTCGAGCTGGCAGGTGGCACATTGCCACGTCCTACCCATGACGTCCTCGATGTGGAAGTCTATCTTGGGCCCGTAGAAGGCGCCGTCTCCGGGATTCAACACGTACTCGAGCCCGGCCCTCTCCAGAGCTGCCGCGAGGGCACTCTCCGCGGTGTGCCACATCTCTTCGGTACCGATGGATTTGGCGGGGCGCGTGGACAGTTCGATATGTACGCGCTCGAAACCGAATGTTCGGTACATGCGCTGCACCAGGTCGATGACGCCGACGATTTCATCCTCTACCTGGGTGGGCAGGCAGAAAATGTGCGCGTCGTCCTGAGTGAACATCCGCACGCGGAACAACCCGTGAAGCACCCCAGAAAGCTCATGTCTATGCACGAGTCCCAACTCGGCCATGCGCATGGGAAAGTCGCGGTACGAGTGCTGATCGGTCTTGTAGATCAGCGTACCGCCGGGACAGTTCATGGGCTTCACTGCGAAATCTACTTCGTCGATCACCGTGAAATACATGTTGTCTTTGTAGTTGTCCCAATGACCGGAGTGCTCCCACAGGGTACGTTCTAGCATGATGGGGGTCTTGGTCTCGTCGTAGCCCGCGGCAACGTGCTCCCTTCGCCAATAATCCAGCAACGCATTGATCACGCGCATGCCCTTGGGATGGAAGAAGGGGAACCCCGGTCCTTCATCATGGAAGCTGAACAAGCCAAGCTCGCGCCCCAGACGCCGATGGTCGCGCTGGCGCGCCATCTCAAGCCTGGTGAGATACTCGTCCAATTCCTTTTTCGTGGGGAAGGCAGTCCCATAGATGCGGGTGAGCATGGGCTTCTTGCTGTCTCCGCGCCAATATGCCCCCGCCACCGAGAGGAGGGCCACAGCCCCGATGCGGGCCGTATCCGGAACATGTGGCCCCCGGCAGAGATCGGTGAATTCTCCCTGAGTGTAGATGGATATTGCGCTGCCTTCGGGCAGATCGCGGATAAGCTCGCTCTTGTATGGCTCGTCCGCAAATAGCTTCAGAGCTTCCTCCCGGCTCACCTGACGGCGATTGAACGCGCGATGCTCAGTCAGCAGCCGCGTCATCTGGTCGGTGATCTTATGCAGATCGTCCTCGCCTACCTGTTGGGGGAATTCGAAGTCGTAGTAGAACCCGTCCCTGATGGCAGGGCCGATGGCAACTTTGGTACCTGGGTAAAGCTTGACCGCCGCCTCAGCAAGAACGTGCGCGGCAGAATGGCGGATGACTTCGAGCCCCTCCGGTGACGAGTCCGTGATTACTGCCACGCTGTCCCCATCGTGGACCGCTGTAGCCATGTCCACCACTTCGCCATTGATCTTGACGGCGACAGCGGCCTTGGCCAATCGTTGTCCGATAGTTTGGGCAACATCGGTGCCGGTAGCACCGTCGGGCACGATTAGATCTGATCCGTCAGGAAGCAGTACCTTCATGGAGCCTCGCAAGAAAGGCGTGGCGAACCACCATCTCGGGAGTGGGCGCTATAGGATTTGAACCTATGGCCTCTTCCGCGTCAAGGAAGCGCTCTCCCCCTGAGCTAAGCGCCCGATCTCAGGTCGGTCATGATACAGCGCCTAATAGTACACGTCTACCCTCATACCTATCGGCAGCAGCGGGTACAGCCAGTCCATCGTGGTGACGGCCACCCGCACGCAGCCGTGGCTTGCCGGAGCAGCCGGGACCGAGTATGACCCGTGGATGGCATACCCGCCATAGAAGTACGCCGGTTTGTACAGAAGACCCAGCCTGCTTTCCCGCCAATAGGGCAGCTTTCTTTCAATGGAGAAGGATCCAGTGGGCGTTCTCCAACCGGCGCGTCCGGTGGCTACTGGAATGGTGGCGGTGACATCAGGACCTTCGATCAACAACAGGATCTGTCGGGTCAGGTCTATCTCGACCCTTTTGCCGCCGAGCGTCTTACGCGGCATGGGCACGGATGCCGAGATGAGTTCGCGGATCACCCTGTCCGATGCGTCCGCAGTCCTGGGTAAGCCTTCTGCCTTCTGGAAAGCAAGGACGGCGTCAGCCGTCCGCTCATCGAAGATCCCGTCGACCATTCCTGGCCGGTAAGAGAGAGCCGTCAACCTTCGTTCAAGCCAACCGACGAAGAACCCCGTCGCTCCGGCGACCAATGTTGGATAACCGCTCTCGGCAGCTACTTGGACTGGCGGCTCCGTGCGCGCCGGGCGCTGCATCACGAGTCCTGCGTAGACCATTCCCGCCGCCTGGGCCCGAGTGATCGTCACGAAGGGATAGAAGCGAAGGTCCGCGTAGCCGGACACTATCCCAAGTCGAAAGCAATTGGCCACGGATAAGGAGTGGGCCGGTGTGATCGACCATCGGTCTTTGAAGCTCCCCAACCAGGCTGCAGCTTCCTCCGCATCGGTCATCAACTCAATCCCATTCTCCGGGTCAATTGTGTTTTGGTAGGCGGTTGCACGAATCATGAAGGTCGCGGCTTGTTGCCGCTCTACCTCCCCCGAGGGGTTGAAGGTGCCGGCGGCAGTGCCCTGAATGATGCCCAGGTCCTCGAGAGCCCCCACCGCCCCCGCATACCAGTCGCTCCCGGTCACATCGCTGAAGGGACTGCTGTACTGGGGCGGCAGGTGCAAAATGGCTGCCATAATAACGGCGAAGTCGGCGCGCGTGATCGGATCGTACGGGCGAAAAGTCCCGTCCGAGTACCCAGTGATAGCTCCCTGCTCCGCCAAGGCCTCGACGGCGGGCTGGAACCATTCGCCTTCGTGCACATCCAGGAAGGATTGAGCCGACGCATTCCCGCTGGAAGGGATTCCAAGTGCGAGCAGTCCTATCACGAGACCGAGGCAAAGCAAAGCATGCACCCAAAAAGGCGCGGTCGTGGTGACGCGGCTCCGTTTCGTGCGTGCGCATTTCATCAAAACAATGTATGCCCTGGGCCCAAATGAGTCAAAACCGAGCGGCCCAGAGCAATAGCGGTGGCATGCTCCTGACTTTGCCTGCAAAAAAGGGGCCGGAGAGAACTGCGCCTGAGGAGGCGACGACCGGAGTCGAACCGGTGTAGCGGGTTTTGCAGACCCGTGCCTAAGCCACTCGGCCACGTCGCCTCGGGTAGTCGCGGGGAAAACATGGAGCGGATGAAGGGATTCGAACCCTCGACCTTCTGCATGGCAAGCAGACGCTCTAGCCAACTGAGCTACATCCGCCCGGAACCTCACGGCTGGTGGATTATAGACCAGCCCCTTGACCGATGCAAACAGGCGGGCCGACGGGTGTCTAGAAGAGGCCTTCCGGCCCGTCCCCCGCGGCATCGAGGGCCTCGTTTACCAAGGCATCCGCGCGTTTGTTCTGTTCCCGGGGTACGTAGCGTATCTCGACTTTAGAGAAAATGGCCACCTTGGCGTTGGCCTGGGTATGCAGATCCTTTAGACCCTCATTCTTGACCCGGTATTCGCCGCTCATCTGTTTCACCAGTAGCTCTGAATCCGAGAAAACGTCCACCTCACGCGCGCCATGCCGGGCCGCGAGCTCAAGTCCATCGAGGAGAGCCGTGTACTCCGCCACATTGTTGGTGCAGGCTCCAATAGCCCGGCCAACCTCCTCGATGACCGCCCCTCCCGCAGTCTTCAGCACGATCCCAATTCCACCGGGACCTGGGTTACCCCGGCAGCCCCCGTCGATCCACATTGTTACCCTCGAACGTCCGGCGGCACCTTCTGGCAAAGCCGGAGCCGTCCTCCCGCCAGGAGCAGGGTTGGAAGCTCCCGCAGACTGCCATGCCGGGCGCCAAGCCGTAGCAAGGGAAACACTCGGGCCGCCCCTGCCAAGCCTCTCTCGGAGTTTGGCCGCCCAGCGTCTAAGCGCGGCCCACTCGACTTCTCCGTGCGGTAGCGATATCAGGCCGAGACCGAGTTCCATCGCTTTCTCCGAATCGTGGTAGGTCAGATCGCCAGTCACAAAAACGTCGGCAAGTTTGGCTGCCTCTTCAACAAGAGACCGTCCGCTTCCCGGCAGGACGGCAACCCTACGAACCATCTTGTCCCGAGCGCCGCCGATCGCAGGCGCACTCAGAGCGAAGACCTCCGCTGCGCGCAAAGCCAAGTGTGCGACAGTCAGCGGCGATTCCAGGTCCCCGACTCTGCCGAGACCCATCCTCGGCAGCCGATCTTCGGTGGGATACACGTCAAAGGCCGGCTCTTCGTACGGATGAGCGGCGACATACGCCCTTACTACCGCGCCCAGACGACCACGCGGGACGACTGTCTCCCAGCGCGCCTCCGGCGTGCGCTCCGCATTACCGACCCGGCCAGTAGCCGGGCGGGCGGACTTTTCCGGTGTGAACCAGCCTTGACCCTCCCCCGAGTAGGCGCACCCGCTGTAGTTGCCGATGACGCCCCCACCAGCAGCGAATACCGCCCGTGTGACACTCTCAAGCGCATCCAATGGGACGAAACCAACGAACCTGAACCAACCCGCAGGAGCCATCTGCAGCGGGACCATATCCGTGAGACCCAGTTCAGCTCCCACAATATCTGCGATGCCCCCCGGGGCCGCATCCAGGTTGGTGTGACAGGCAATCACGTTGATCCCCGCTTGTATCGACGCGCGAATCACTCGCCCTTGTCCCTCGGACCCGACGATGCGGCGCACCGGTGAGAACAAAATCGGGTGATGGACAAGGACGACGCCAAAGCCGCCAGTGATGGCCTCTGTGAGCACTTCTTCGGTCAACTCCAGCGCCAGGATAATCTTATTTGCGTCGGCATTCTCATCGCCGACCAGCAAGCCACAGTTATCCCAAGGCTCAGCCAGCGAGAATGGAGCCAGCTCATCCAGCATGCTCAGCAGTTCAGAAACAAACATCGGCCGTCCCCCGTTTCTCGTTCGTCCCCTAGGATACTATGACGGCTCGCTTGGTCGTCGATCGATCGACCCACTCGCCTGTTCATGAATACAAAGGCGGCTGTATGCGCATCTTTCTATATTGCGCGTCCCAACAGATTAGGAGGCCGCGGTCAAGGCTAGGCTTGGAGGATAACCATGGAAGACTTTTCCGGTATGAGCACGGCGGAATTAGAAGAGCTGTTGTCTGCCCTCGAGGGAGATCTTGAAGATCTCGAGCAAGAAAGAATGTATGTCCTCGGGCAAACCGGGTTGCACGTGTCGGCCAACCAAGTCAAGACGTATGAGACTGAGATCAGCTCCCTGAAAGCCAAGATTGAGAGAGTCGAGGATTCCATTCGAGCGAAGAAATCGGAAGGAGCCGGTGGAGCCAGCGTCTGAGGTACCCAACCGCACGCAACGCTGCTCACGGGCCGGCTTGTTCAGGTTTAAGTCAGCCGATCGTTACGGGACTGTTACCGATGTAGGCGATAATTTCTTTACATGGTGCGCGAAGCCTGACTTGGATTCGGACTCCGTGACGCTTGTCGTCGCCAAAAGAGCAGCTGGGGGTGGCGCCATGAGGTTTAACGATGTGATCGGTCAAGCAGAGCGTGGCTACCTGCACGCGATCTTCGATCTTGCGAACGGCAAGGCGAACGAGCCGGTCTCGTTCCAAGACGTTCAGGACTATCTCTCATGCTCCGAGACAGACGCAAGCGACTACTGTGACTTCTGGACAAACCGTGGCGCTATTCGCTGGCCTGCTCGCGGACATATAGCTCTCACCCACCTCGGCGTAGCCCAAATACGACCAATGCGAGTCGCGTAAGCGACGTAAGCGACGGTGGCGTGAATGGTCTGCGCTCTCTCGCGCGAAAAGAACCCAGCTCAGATTTTTCCAGACCTCGCACCGACGTCGTCACCCGCGCTGCAACTTCAGCCATGCCCCGCTTCGTTCTCGACTCCGGCCGCGACAAAGCAACTTGAGCTCTCCTCTTTTCCGGGTTGGGCCGGCGTGAATTCTGTTCCCCACCCAGACGAGCAATGCTCAGGATGGTACTCGCAGGCACTCCCGCGGCAACCGTGTGGATGGCGATCGACATGGCGGCAGATTATGCGTTTGCGAGGAGAGGTAGGAATACCCAGCCGCTCCTCCAGAACACCCTCAGTCACCGCGAGGCAACTCCGTACGAAAGCCTTGCAGCAGCCGGGCTCCGCTTCCTCGGCGGTGGCGGCGGCGAGCCGGCTCACGAGCTCCATTGTCGCTCGAGTTTCCGGCCCTTTGCCGCACTGAGCCCCAATCAGCACACTGTAGCAGGCCCCAAGAGCGGGAACGACTCCGCATACCCCGCTCAAACCGCAGTAGGCGCTAATCGCCTGACGGGTCGCTCGTTCGAGGACCTCAATGACATGACGGTGCGTCACTCCGAGGTTCCCCCTGTTTCTTAGAGCGGTAATCAGAGCCCCGGCCGCGATCAGGGCATGCTCACAGCCCAGCATTGGCAGTTCTGGGCGGGCCATCAGTTCTTCCGCAATCTCACTTGCCGATACTCCGTCGGATGCATCCAGAAGCTGGGGCAGAAGCTGTCGGAAGTCGGCGCCATGGCACAATTCGCAGAGATAGTGGCCTGCAGAACAGAACACGTGTCCGACCTCGGACGACCCACAAATAAAGCAGGTGAACGGCCGCGCTTCCTCAGAGTACGTCAGTTTTCCCCCGCAGATACCGCATTGTTCGGTGTGTGATATTTGATTCATGTGGTGACTCTCCAACCGCAAGCCGCGATCGCCCGCGGCCACCCCTAACATGAGATGACCGCTTACTAGCCAGCAAGGGCGGCATCCTCAAACCAGCTTGCTTTGCTACGTCAGCCCAATTATCCCACGAGGTGCTGCTCTCCAACCGGCCGAGGACCCGGTGGAATGCTTTTGCCCGAGCCCTCGACATGTGAACAAACGGCGGAGAGAGCCGAGCGCGTATGGAATACAGAATTCTTGACCCCGGAGGGTCGCTAGGTCAACGGAGACCTCGCGCCTTCCCGGTGGAGATGCCACCTGGCAGGGATTTCTTCCAAACGAAGTGGGCCCAGCAGGACTCGAACCTGCGACCGGCCGATTATGAGTCGGCAGCTCTAACCAACTGAGCTATGGGCCCGCGAACCGGCTCAAGGAGTAGCTATTCTACCGTATCAGTCGCCCTTGGCGCGGCGCTATCCTTGGCCCCGGCCGCTCCCGAAGGAGCCGCACTGGCGTCCTGCGGCGCCGCTCTGCCCTCTCCTCGGCCCAATACGCTCTCCAACACGAAGACCCCGTAAGACGCACGCAGATTTGGCCAAGCTCGCAATGGGCCTTTCTCCCCCACAAAGAATTCCTGCACGATCCGGATCCCCTGTTCCCGGGAAAACCGCCGGAAGTCCTTGATGGTGAGCGAGTGGACGTTCGGCGTGTCGTACCACTGATAAGGCAACGATTTGGTCACCGGCGCCCTCCCGTTGACCAGCAGTTGAAAACGCGAGTGCCACTGGCCAAAGTTGGGGAAGCTCGCCACCACATAGCGCCCAACCCGGAGCGCCTCGAACAGCGTCGCTACGGTTTCCCGCGCCTCTTGCAGGGTCTGGCTGAGGATGACGTAATCAAAGCTGTTGTCCGGGTAGTAGGAAAGCCCCTCGTTGAAGTCACCATGGAAGACGGTCAAACCTTTGGTGACGGCATCGTACACCTTCTCCTCCACGATCTCGATGCCGGTGCCTCGCACGCCTTTGCGGTCCACGAGCATCTTGAGAAGGGTCCCACGGCCGCAGCCCAGGTCGAGCACCCGGGACCCTTGCGGGACCTGGTCGACGATGAAGAGGTGGTCCCAGCGCACGCCTTCGGCATTACGAGCGACCCCGCCGGCGACGGTGTGGGCGCCCCCTGTGACCCCGCCGCTACCAGCGGCGGTGTTGGTGCCTACCGAGCGCCCGCCGGCGCCTGCCCCACCGCCGTTGCCGGCGCTAGCCAAGCTTCACCCCGTTTATGCGGGCCGTGGACTCCATGAAGTGCCAGACGACCCGGGTCATGTCCTTGTTCTCCAACAAGAAAGCATCGTGACCGAAAGACGACCTCATTTCGAGATAGGAGCAGTCCAGGCCATTGCCCTTGAGAGCCCGAACGATCTCCTTGGACTGATACGGCGGATAGAGCCAGTCGCTGCTGAATGCAATCAGCAAGAAGCGCATGTCCGCCGGCAGGTCCCGGAAGGTCTCCACTAGGACGCCCCTCTCATCGGAAAGATCAAAGTAGTCGAGCGCCTTGGTGATATAGAGATAAGTATTGGCGTCGAAGCGGCGAGTGAACAACTCCCCCTGGTGGCGCAGGTAGCTCTCGACCTCAAAGTCCAGGGTAAAGTCGTAGCCCAAGGCCTTCTTGTTGCGCAGCCGCCGGCCGAAGCGCTCGTGCATGGACTCGTCGGACAGATAGGTGATGTGGCCGATCATGCGAGCCACCGCCAGGCCTGCATCCGGCGGGTCGCCCTGGTAGTAGTTTCCGCCGTTCCAGTTGGCGTCGCCCATGATGGCTTGGCGGCCCACCTCGTTGAAGGCAATCTGCATTGCCGAATGCTTAGGCGTCGCCGCGATAGGGATGCAGGAGGCCACATTCTCAGGATAGGCCACCGCCCACTGCAGGGCCTGCATGCCCCCCATAGATCCGCCGGTAACGCACAGCAGCCTGGCGATGCCAAGGTGGTCGATGAGCATCTTCTGGGCCCGGACCATGTCGCCAACGGTCACGACTGGGAAATCGAGGCCGTACTCGCGGCCGGTCTCCGGATTTATACTGTTCGGGCCGGTACTGCCTTTGCAGCCGCCGATGACATTCGAGCACATCACAAAGCACCGATTCGTATCGAATCCCTTGCCGGGACCGATCATCGTCTCCCACCAGCCGAGCCGGGTCTCACCCTCGTAATAGCCGGCGGCATGAGCATCACCTGATAGGGCATGGAGGATGAGGATCGCGTTGTCACGCTGTTCATTCAGCCGGCCGTACGTCTCATAGGCAATGGTGACAGGAGCGAGCGTGAGTCCGGAATCGAGGGCGAGCGACTCGAAGTCGATCGTCCGCAACTCGACCAGGCCCACCGACGCAGCCGACGCGCTCTCACTGATAATGTAGTCGCTCAAATTCTTGGTTCCGAGGGTAGGTATGGATACAGGTATCGGAATAATAGCCCCTATCCCCGATACCGGTTCGTCATGGGGAGCCTTCTATCCTTTCCAAAGGCTTTAGGCGTGATCCTGACTCCCGGCGGTGCCTGGCGACGTTTGTACTCATTCCCGTCGATCATGGCCACCACCCGCTCCACTTCCCGGCGCTCGATGCCTCGAGCGACTATCTCTTCCACGCTTTCGTCACTGACAACGTAGGCTTCGATGATGCGGTCCAAGATCTCGTACGGCGGCAGGCTGTCCTGATCCGTTTGGTTGGCGGCCAGTTCGGCGGATGGAGCGCGCGTGATCGTGGTGTCCGGGATAGGTCCACCGTTGGTTTGCAGCCCATTGCGGTAGTGCGAAAGGCGGTAGACCATCGTCTTGGGAACATCCTTGAGAACCGCGAATCCACCTGCCATGTCGCCGTACAAGGTGGCGTATCCAACGGCCGTCTCGCTTTTATTGCCGGTGGTCAAGACAAGCCAGCCGAATTTATTTGAGAGCGCCATCAGCAGATTTCCCCTGATTCGAGCCTGGATGTTCTGCTCCGCCACACCGGGCTGTGTTCCCGCAAAATAGGGCTCCAAGGTTTCGAGGTAAAGATGAAACACTTTCTCTATTGGGATCTCGCGGAAGTCGATATCCAGGCGTCTAGCGGTCTCCCTGGCATCGCTTTGGGTGCCCTCGCTGGAATACCTCGAGGGCATGGACACTCCGGTTACCCTCTCGTTGCCCAGCGCGTCGGTCGCGATGCAGGCAGTGAGGGCAGAATCAATGCCGCCGCTCATGCCGATCACTACGTGGCGGAAACCGTTCTTCTGAACGTAATCGCGTACGCCAAGACAAAGGGCTTCGTAGATCTCGGCCTCTGTGGACAGTGAGGGGACTATCGTCGCCGGAACCGGAACCGCAGGCGAGGAACCGGCATCGTCAACCAGCGGGGAGGCCACTTCCTTGACCGGCGGAGCAGCCGGTCCCAGATGCACTTTGATCACGTCAAGGGACCACTCCTCTCGGATATCCGCGGATGGGAGGGTTGATGAGGCTCTCTCGATTTCCAGGTCGACGATCAAGAGGCTCTCCACAAACTGCGATGCCCGGGCAATAAGCCGTCCCTGCGGGTCGAAAACCACGCTTTGCCCATCGAAGACCAACTCGTCCTGACCGCCAACGCCGTTCACGTACAGCACGAATGCATCGGCGACCGAGGCCCGACGCGAAAGCATGGCCTCTCTCTCTTTTCCCTTGCCCAGGTGGTAGGGAGACATAGACAGGTTGATTACCGCGTTGGCCGCCCCCAGTAGGGCCGCGGCCTCGGTTGGGCCCTTGTCGATCCAAATGTCTTCGCATACATTGACCGCGAGGCGTGCTTTTCCCACTTCCAAGATGGCGAGACGGTCTCCAGTCTGGAAGTACCGCTTCTCATCGAAGACGGCGTAGTTGGGCAAGCAGATCTTGCGGTAGAAATCGATCTCCACCCCATTTCCAAGGATGCCCACTGCGTTATAGACGGCCCCTTCCTCCCATAAAGGAACCCCAACCAGGGCCACAATGTCCCGGCAGGCTCGGGCAACCTGACCCAACGCCTCTCTGCACTGGAGGAGAAAGTGATCTTTCAGCAGCAGATCCTCGGGCGGGTACCCGGAGACGACAAGCTCAGGGAAGACAACGATCCGCGACCCGGCGCGCCGCGCAGCTTCGATGTAAGCCGTTATGAGGGAGGCATTGCCGGCGAGGTCACCGACGGTGGGGTTCACCTGCGCGAGGGCAAACCTCACTACGAGCCTCCTCCGCCGCTGGACTTCAGTATGTCGAGTACCTCTTGAGTCTTCTCGTGAAGAAGCCCGGCATCTGCTCTCGTTTCCACATTCAGCCTAATCACCGGCTCGGTATTGGACGGCCGCACGTTGAAGCGCCATTTTGGATACTCGATGCTGAGGCCGTCCATTTCGTCGATCGACAGAGCCCCGCCTCCGTAAGCCTTCCCAATAGCGGCCAGAGCTGCGCCGGGGTCTTTGAGGGTTAGGTTGATTTCGCCGCTAACGGGATAGCGAGCAATTCTCTCGCTCACCATTGCCGACAGCGGGCGGCCCGTGGTGCACATCGTCTCGGTTATCTGCAGCCAGGGGATCATGCCACTGTCGCAATAGGAGAACTCTTTGAAGTACTGATGTGCCGACATCTCCCCACCGTAGGCCGCGTCCACGGCCCGCATCTTCTCTTTGATGAAGGCGTGCCCGCTCTTCGACTGGACAGGAGTGCCGCCTGCTTCCTCAACTATCTCCACAGTGTTCCATATCAGCCGTGGATCGTGGATTATTTTCGCTCCTGGATGACGTCTTAGGGCCCTCTGAGCGAGCAGGCCTACCAAATAGTAGCCGTCGACGAATTCGCCGTTCTCATCGAAGAAGAAGCACCTGTCGAAGTCGCCGTCCCAGGCGAGGCCCAGGTCAGCCTTCTCCGCTCTCACCGCTTCGGACGTAGCAGCCCGGTTCTCCGGAAGCAACGGGTTGGGTACGCCGTGCGGGAAAGACCCATCCGGATCGTGATTGAGCTTGACAAACTCGAAGGGCAGGTGTTTCTCCAGCAAGTCAAGGACGGGACCCGAGCAGCCGTTGCCACTGTTGGCCACGATCTTGAGCGGCTTGAGCTTGGCCATGTCGATGTAGGTGAGGAGATGCTCGACATAGCGGGATCGGTTGTCGATGGTCTCGAGCTTCCCTCTGCTGCGGACTGGTCGCGTGCCAGCGTCACTCTCGCGGGAGGCCGCCTCGCTCATCGCCTGGAGCGTGAGACGCTCGATGTCCATCAACCCGGTGTCTGCGCTGATGGGTCTGGCCAGATCGCGGGTGAACTTCATCCCGTTGTAGTCCTTGGGATTGTGGCTTGCGGTGACCATCACTCCGCCATCGAGATTGAGAGCAAATGTGGCGAAATACACCTCCTCAGTGCCCACTTGGCCGATATCGACGACGTCTGTCCCGGCTGCCCGAATGCCCTTTGATACGGCCTGCGCCAGCGAGGGGCTGGATAGCCGCATGTCATGACCGACAACTACCTTCGAGGGGTGCACGAATTCGGCATAGGCCGCCCCGATGATCTCCGCCATCTCTTCGTTGAGCTGGTCGGGTATTCGCCCCCGAATGTCATATGCTTTGAAGCTCTCGAGATGCGCGGAGTCAGTACTCACCCTAACCTCCAAGATGGCCGTCTTTTCCGCATCGTATCGAACTGATATCGGCCGTTCCTGCCTGGCTCGACGCCGAAATGCACTGTCTGCCCAGAGAGCGCCGGAGGTAAGCCAGTCCGGCACGAGGCATTTGCACCCAGCCTGGGCGTCGCCTATACTACGCGAGGTCCACGCTCCTCGGTAGCTCAATGGTAGAGCACTTGGCTGTTAACCAGGGTGTTGCAGGTTCGAGTCCTGCCCGAGGAGCCATTCTTCTGGCTCTCTCACACCTTCATGCCGCCGGTCTTTGAGCCCCCGCAAACACGGCTCGATCACCCTCCTGGGCGGACGACGAGCCGGGCAAACCGGCCACTTCGCCCCCGCAGTGTGGGCATTTCAATACGCGCATGCCCAAGAGGCAATCTCCGGAAACATTGGGGTCGGCGATTGCGAGCGGTCCGCCGCAGCAGTGACAGCGACTTCCGGCACGCAGAGTGAGCACGTACTGCGCCAACGATGTCCCTGCTGCCCGGTGGTCCCGGCGGTTGGTTTGCATTCAAAGCCTCCTGAGCACACCCGTTACCCTGCCGACAATGCGGGGATCCCGGGTGAAGATGGGCTCCATGGAATCGTTCTCAGGCTGTAGACGCACGTGGTCGTCTTCCTTGAAGAACCGCTTGAGAGTGGCCTCATCGTCCAGCAACGCCACTACGATGTCGCCGTCTTCGGCGGTTTCCTGACGTTTCACCACCACCACGTCGCCATGAAGAATGCCCGCCTTGACCATTGAACTGCCGGTGACGCGCAAGGCGAAACACCCGTCGGACTCGCCGAGGAACTCCGGGATCTCAATGGCCTCATGGTCGCTCTCTGTCGCGAGCATTGGCATCCCAGCTGCTACTCGCCCCACAAGCGGAATCCTGGAACTTGAAGGACGCGAATCTCGCCGTCGACCCGCTGGCCTGACAAGCTCCAACGCGCGTCTCTTGGCGGACCCTCTCCGGATAAGGCCCTTCGCCTCAAGAGACGCAAGATGACTTTGCACGGAGGCCGGCGAGCATAGGCCCACCGCCAACCCAATCTCTCTCACCGTGGGAGGATAACCTTGGCGGTCCACCGTGTCCTCAATGAACTGCAGGATCATGCGTTGACGTTCCGGCAATTCCATCACGCGACCTCGCCCTCAACATGTTGGCAGCACGCCCGCGACGCAGACGTGGTGAACATTCGTTCGCCTGATCGAGAGTATAGACGACGCATCGGACAGGTGCAAGATGTGGGCGCAGAGCATTGCAGCCGTGGTGAATCGCCGGCGAAGCCGCCGGTTGACTAGCCTTCATGCGCGCCCTATACTCACGCGGTTCTATAGCGCTACGTCCGAGTGGCGGAATTGGCAGACGCGCTAGGTTGAGGGCCTAGTGAGTGCATAACTCATGGGGGTTCAAGTCCCCCCTCGGACACCTGAAACTCATCCCCTTCACCGCTCTAGCCCGACATGCGGGTTGCCGCCCTTACCGCATGACTGCCACGGCGAGCCCTTACCACTCTATTTCCGGTCTTGCGACTTCACCGCTCAGAGAGTACATTGTCCGCTAGAGGAGTCCAGTGGCCGATGATTCTCGGGTGCAAACCGCTTGGGAGGAGGCTGAGCATGGGGAACCTGCTGGTAGTTGCTGTTCTGGGGGGTTGTGCGGGCGCCTGCGAGTTCTGGCTCCGGAGACACAAGCTTCACAGGCAGGCTTCTTTTCTTGCACGCAAGGCGCGGTTCATCCTGGGTGGTTCCGGCGTGAGGCGAAGCTCCCCAGTCTAGCCTGTTCCGGGGCGAGCGAGACTGCGGAATCTTCACCTCCTAGCCCCCGATTGCGACTGCCGGCCATCACCACAAGGGCGTTAGCGCATGAGGCTGGGTCGACCCGGATTACTTCGTCCAAGAATGGGTAGACTGGTACCGTCTCTCACAACCGTAAACGATCCCGGAGGACCGAAATGGCAAAGACTCCCGCCGAGTTGGGACCGAAGGAAATCTACCGCGAGTGCGACGTCTCGGGCTTCAATTTCCGCACTACAGCCGAGTTGGCTGAGCTATCCGAAGTTATCGGCCAGGCTAGGGCCGTTTCTTCGGTGGAGTTTGGCATGGGGATTCGCGACGGCGGCTACAACATCTTCGCCGTGGGACCTACTGGACGGGGAAGTCGACTACTATTTACGAGTTCCTTTCTCGGCAGGCGACCGCGCAACCGGCACCTGACGACTGGGTATATGTTCACAACTTTGTGACTGCGCACCAGCCTCGGGCCATACGGATGCCCCCAGGCCGAGGTCAAGAGTTTCGCAAGGACATGGAGAAGCTCGTCGAGGATCTTCAGGCTGCTATTACCCAGGCCTTCGAAAGTGAAGAATACGACAAGCAGAGGCGGGAGATCGGGCAGAAGGTAGGCGAACAACAAGAGGCGAAGCTCACCGCGCTGAGCCAGAAGGCAGAGTCGCAGGGATTCGTCATGGTGCGGACCCCCGCGGGTCTGGCCTTCGCGCCCAAGACTCCGGAGGGCGAGACCATGTCCCGCGAGGCCTATGAAGCGCTTCCTCCCGAGGAACAGAAGCGCATCGACGACGGGCTCGAGGCGCTCAATGAGGAGCTCCAGCAGATCATGCGCCTCGTCCGCCAAGACGAGCGAGGCGGGCGCGAAGCCCTGCGTGACCTGGAAAACCAGGTCACTACCTACGCCGCCAAGCATCTGATTGATGAGATGTGCGAGAAATGGTGTGAGGTAGCCGAGGTTGTGGACTATCTCCAGGCCGTCCTCAGGGATGTGGTGGAGAATGTCGAGGATTTCAAGAAGCCTGATGAAGAGACTCCGGTGATGTTTATGGGCGTCCCGGTCTCTCCACGGCAGAAGGGCGAGGGTGCGTTTCGTAAATACCGTATCAATGTACTCGTGGACAACTCCGCCAAGACGGGGGCTCCGGTGGTCACTGAGAGCAACCCTGTCATGCAGAATCTGGTTGGACGCGTGGAGCATCAAGCCCAGTTTGGCGCCTTGGTCACCGATTTCAACATGATCAAGCCCGGTGCGCTCCACAAGGCGAACGGCGGCTATTTGGTCCTCGAGGCCCGTGATGTGCTTCTCAAGCCCTATTCCTGGGATGCCCTCAAGCGGACTCTCAAGACGAACGAGATCAGGATCGAGGACATTGCTCAACAACTGGGCTTTGCCGCGACCGCAACGCTTGATCCGGAGCCGATCCCGTTCAAAGCCAAGATCGTCCTCATAGGGGAGCCTTACATCTACTACCTTCTCTTTACGATGGACCCGGACTTCCAGGATCTATTCAAGGTCAAGGCTGATTTTGACACCGTCGCCGATCGCACGCCTCAAAACGAACAGCTTTACGCGCGCTTTGTCGCCCGTGCAGCCAAGGATCGTGATCTGTCACCATTCTCTCCCGACGGGACGGCCAGAGTCATTGAGCATTGCTCGCGTCTGGTTGAGGACCAGCGCAAGTTGACGACACGTTTTGTTGACGTAGTTGACCTGCTTACTGAGGCATCCTACTGGGCACAGCGTGGCCGTCGCGGACGAGGGAAGCCTGTCGTGCGACGCGAGCATGTTCAGAAGGCGATCGACGAGAAAGTCTACCGCTCGAACCGCATCGAGGAACGGGTTCGGGAGATGATCGCGCAGGCAACGGTGATGGTGGACACCAAGGGCGCAGTAGTGGGGCAGATAAACGGGCTTTCCGTCTCCTCCATCGGAGATTACATGTTCGGCCGCCCGAGCCGGATCACGGCCACACACCGGTTGGGCGAAGGCGAACTCGTGGACATCGAGCGTGAGGTGGAGATGGGCGGTCCAATCCACTCGAAAGGGGTGCTCATCCTGGCAGGTTATCTTGGTCAGAAGTACGCTTCCGACCGGCCCCTTTCCCTGAGCGCACGACTGGTTTTCGAGCAGTCGTATTCAGGTGTGGAAGGCGACAGTGCGTCGTCCGCCGAACTCTACGCGCTTCTCTCTTCCCTGGCCGACGTCCCAGTTCAGCAGCGCTTCGCGGTCACCGGTTCAGTGAATCAGCGGGGACAAGTGCAGGCGATAGGCGGAGTGAACGAGAAAATCGAGGGCTTCTACGAAGTCTGCCAAGCCCTGGGCGCCAAGGGAGACGAAGGCGTCCTCATCCCCAAAGCCAACGTCACCAATCTGATGCTGAACGACCGGGTGCGCCAAGCTGTGGCCAAGGGACGCTTTCATATCTACCCTATCACGACTATCGACGAAGGGATCTCCACACTCACCGGAGTTCCCGCAGGCGCTCTGAGTGCCAAGGGCGTCTATCCAAAGGACACCATCAATGCCAGAGTCATCGACCGGCTGACGGCGCTCGCGGAGAAAGCCCGAGCTGCAGCCAAGAAAGCGCACGATCAGACCGTCGCGGAAACCAGTCTGGAATCTAGAGGTGACAAATAGGCCGAAGATTAGTGGGGCCGCCCAGGCTCGGCCTGGGCGGCCCCATTTCTTGTCCGTAGCAGACCGCCCGGCTACAAAGCCTCCACCTGAACAGCGGGAATCGCACTCCGATCACGGCTCAGCAGGCGGGCCACCGGAGCCTCCCAATCGAACCCGGGGACGTATACCACCCCAGCAGGAATGCGATCGGTTACTTTCACCGCCAGCTCGATAGCTCCGAACTCATTCGAGATCCTGGCGCGAGCGCCGTCGGTAAGGCCGAGGCTCCCGGCATCTGCCGTGTTGATCTCCACTGCCGCCGCTCCATTCAGCTTCGTCACACCGTCGGTGCGACGCGTGCGGGTTCCAACCTCATGGTGTTCCAGCACCGAGCCGGTCGTGAGAAGGAACGGCTTGCCATCGTCGCTTCTGGTCTTGACGACACCTGCGGGAACCGGCATGAACCTGCCTTTGAAGTCTCCGGTGTGCAGGATTGGGGTCCCAGGGTCGTCAGCGCTAAGGCAAGGCCAGGTAAGACCGGCGGAGTCCAGACGCCCATACGAGACCCCGGCATAAGCGGGAACGGCGGCCACAATCTCCCGCATGATGTCCGCGGGGGCTGCGTAAGCCCAGTCTGCACCCAGTTTTGTTGCGACGCCCCGCAGTATGTTCCAGTCTGAGAGGCTCTCTCCCCGCAACGGAGCCACAGGCTTGAGCCGCTGAATCACCCGCTCGACGTTCGTGAACGTTCCGTCATCCTCTGTCGAGGTGGCCGCCGGCAATACCACATCTGCGAGCTTGGCTGTCTCGGTAAGGAAGTTGTCCTGGACTACCAGGAACGGCAGCTTCTCGAGATCCTTCCTTGTCTGCGCTTCGTCCGGCATTGAAAGAACCACGTCCTCGCCCACTATGTACAGCAGGCGGACGTCGCCTGCTTCAATTGCTTCGAAGATGCCAGCGGGGGAGCTACCTGCGCCGTCGGAACTGAGGCCCATGTCCCTCAGTCCCTGAGAGTTGGCACCGGTCAGAAGTGGGTATAGCCCACTTCCCGGTTTCCCGACGTTGCCGGTGAGCAGCACCAGATCTGCCAGAGCCTTGACGCTCTCGACCGCAGTGGGGCTGAGGCTAATACCGGAACCGAACATGACGGCTGCCGCATTGGCACGCGCGAACTCTTCGGCGGCCTCACGTAGTAGATCCGGGTCCACCCCGGCCGAGCGCGCCTCGTCGTCCACGTCAACGTTCTCAAGAGACCGGGTGAGCACCTCGAAACCTTCGGTCTTATTCGCGATGAAGGTCTCGTCGTGAAGACCCCGGTTGACGATATGAGCCATCATCGCGCGGAGCACGGCAATATCCGTCCCCGGCTTCGGGGCAAGGTGGATCTTCGTTCTGCGGGCGAGTTCCGTCACCCGCGGATCGATGGCAATGACCGACTTGCCTTTGCGAATGGCCGAGATGACGGTAAGCGCAAGAACGTTATTTGATTCTGTGAGGTTCGAGCCGACTACTAGGATCACATCAGCCTGCGCCAGATCATCCCGGGTGTTAGTGGCGGCCGCATTCCCGAAGGCGGCAGTTAGCACCTCATCAGCGGCAGCCTTGTTGGCCTGATCAGATGCGGCCACGTAATTCGAACCCACCACGCCGCGCGCAAGTTTGCCGGCCAAATACGCGGCTTCATTGGTGGTGTGAGTGCCACAAAGCACGGCGAAAGCACCCCCGGCGCCCTCATCCCTCAGACGGCCGATCTCGACGGCCACTTTCCCCAGAGCTTCGTCCCACGACGCCTCCCGCAGCTCTCCGCCTTCATCCCTAACCAGAGGCTTGAGCACCCGATCGGGCGAGTTGGCATATCCCTGGCCAAATCTGCCCCGGATACACAGGTTTCCCTTGTTCAGACCGCGTTCGAGCGCGGAGGTCACCCGAACCAGTCGACCATTATAGGAGTGAACTACCAGCTCACAGCCGTTGGAGCAGTAGGAGCAGGCAGTGCGGGTCTTATCGGTCTGCCACTCCCGAGCTCCCTGAGGCGTCCTTTGGCCAACGATGGCTCCCACAGGGCAGGTGCTTACGCATTGCCCACACGACACGCACCCGACTTCCTGGAGAGGCCGCCGGTAGGGAGTGTCCACCTCACTGTCGTAGCCGCGGTTGAGATAGCCCCAGCATCCGATGGACATGATTTCCCGGCAGATGCGCACACAACGCCCGCACAGGATGCAACGGGAGCCAAAGTGGGCCACGTTGGGATGAGGCCCAGGATCATCAGGTCCCGGCGCCCGCCATCCCCAGGGAACCATGTCCACCAGGTATTCGTATGCGTAGTCCTGCAGGCGGCAATCGCCGGCGGCTTCGCACACCGGGCAGTCGAGGGGGTGATTGGTGAGCAGCAACTCGAGGATGAACTTGCGAAGCTTGAGGATCTTGTCGGTATGCGTCTGAACCTTCATGCCTTCGCTCACCTTGGTGCCGCACGAGGCCATAGGTCCCCGCGCTCCCTCCACCTCAACCAGACAGACACGGCAAGCACCATATGGCTCGAGCCGAGGATCATGGCAGAGCGTAGGGATCTCCACGCCGGCATCACGCGCAGCCTCAAGGATGGTCTGCCCTTTGCGCGCCTCGACCTCTTTTCCATTAATGGTTACATTGACCACTTGTACCTCGGTCGCCTCGGCAGCGGCAGACATCACGACCTCCTTACAGCGTCAAATCGGCACTTCTCGAGGCACGCACCGCATTTGATGCACAATTCCTGGTCTATAACGTGAACTTCTTTCCTCTCCCCGGTGATCGCTCCCACAGGGCAGGCACGGAGACAAGCTCGACAACCTGTGCACATGTCGGGGATTATCTCGTATGTGGTGAGAGCTTTGCAGACCCCGGCACGGCACTTGTGCTCGATGACGTGCTCCTCGAACTCGTCATGGAAGTATTTCAGCGCCGTCATGACAGGGTTCGGCGCCGTGCCGCCAAGCGCACAGAGGGAACCCACTTTGATCTGCCCCGCCATATCCTGCAAAAATGCCAGGTCGGAGAGGGTGCCCTGGCCGTTGCAGATCTTCTCAAGGATCTCGAGCATCCTCTTGGTGCCGATCCTGCACGGGGGACATTTTCCGCAACTTTCAGACTGAGTGAAGCTGAGGAAGTAGCGTGCTGTGTCGACTATGCAGTTGTCCTCGTCTATGACGATCATGCCCCCGGAGCCCACGATGGCACCGGTCTGGTTGATCGTTTCGTAGTCCACGGGAAGATCCAGCAGCGATTCGGGCAGGCATCCCCCGGAGGGACCGCCCATCTGCACTGCTTTGAAAGTCTTGTCCTTCTTGACGCCCCCGCCAATGCCAAAGATCACCTCGCGTAGGCTCAAGCCCATGGGCACTTCTGCGAGGCCCGTGCGTTTCACCTTGCCGGCCAAGGCGAAGACCTTCGTGCCCTTCGATTTCTCATAGCCCCGTGCGGCAAATGCGTCTGCGCCATTAAGAATGATCCAAGGAACCACAGACAGAGTCTCCACGTTGTTGATGTTGGTCGGGCGCTCCCACAACCCGGACTCTGCGGGAAAAGGCGGACGCATGCGCGGGAATCCTCGTCCGCCCTCTATGGATGCCATCATGGCCGTCTCTTCGCCGCAAACGAACGCGCCGGCACCTTCCTTGATCCTGATGTGGAAGGAGAAATCAGAGCCCATGATGTTGTCACCCATGAGACCGCGCTCTTGGGCCACCTTCATGGCAATCTTCAGCCGCCGTAGGGCCATCGGGTATTCGGCCCGCACATAGACATATCCGTGGCTGGCCCCGATAGCGTAAGCGCCAATGGCCATCCCCTCGAAGACGGCGTGCGGGTCGCCTTCGAGGACCGAGCAGTCCATAAACGCCCCCGGGTCCCCCTCGTCGCCGTTACAGATGAAGTACTTGACTCCGTCGGAGGATTTCGCGCCGGCTGCGAAGCCCCACTTAAGGCCGGTAGGGAATCCTGCCCCTCCACGCCCACGCAGGCCGGAGGCCTTGATCTCTTCGACCACCTCTTCCGGGGTCATGCTTGAGAGCACCTTGTAGAGAGCCTGGTACCCATCGGCTTCCAGGTAATCATCGATGTCCTCGGGATCAATGACACCCACGTGCCGCAGCGCCAACTTGTCCTGTGCGGCGTAGAACGCGTCGTACTCCGTCGGATGCTCATCCGTCCGCACCAACCATTCCTCGATGATCTCCCCACCGAGAATGTGCTTGGCGATGATCTCCTCGACCATGACCGGCGTGACCGTACCGTAGGTCACGGTACGTTTGTGCCCGTCGAGCCGCATCGTTATCTCTACCAACGGATCCATCGCGCAAAGGCCCCGGCAGCCTGTTCCTGTCACAGCAGCGCTTTCTCCGGCGCACGCGTCTTCCCGAGGCCGGATCACCGCATACACGCCGGTCTTTCCCAAGCCCTCCTCGAAGGCCTTGAGAACCTCGCGGCTACCGGCGGCTACACCGCCGGTACCCAAGCAGATGCGAACGTCTACGTCGGGGGTGGTCAGGCAGGCTCGCTGGGGAGACGGTCTTGTCAGGGTGCGCTCGCCGGTCGTCATTAGTCCCCCCTGTCCATGGTGCCATCCCCCGCCTCCGCGAACCCCTCCGTCTCAGATTCAGGGATATTCTCCGTCGTTGCATCGTCAGCGGATGCCGCTTCGCCACCGTTGCCGGAGGCGGGACCGCCACCGTTGCCGGACGCAGGGCCTCCACCGTTGCCTTCGGCCTCAACCCTGGCCTGAAACTGCTTCACAACCTCTACGGCCTTTGCTGGGGTCAGCTTGCCGAAGGCCCGGTCATTAATCATGACGACAGGGGCCATTCCGCACGCGCCCACGCAATGCACCTCTTCGATCGTATACAGCATGTCCTCGGTGTTTTCCCCTGCATGTATTCCCAGGTGCTTCTCGATTTCCTCACTAACGAGCGTAGCCCCCGACACGTGACAGGCCGTCCCATGA
>JAMDEO010000014.1:9770-10711 GCA_023483915.1 Actinomycetota bacterium | reverse complement strand
ATCCAGCCTCGGCTGGAGTGGAAGAAGCGGTTTCCAACCGGCTATTGGCTGCTCTCTCGCGGAGTTTCCCGAGCCCGCGGAGGGGGCAGCCTCCATTCTCCGACATTTGCGACGAAAGCAAATGTCTCAGACGAGCAAATCTTGGCGCGATTTGACACAGCCAGCTGAACCGGGAGTACAGATGGAAGACAACGAGAAGAAGCCGGAAATCTACGAACGCGAGAAGCCCTATGAAGAGGTCTGGGCCGAACCGGTCAAGATCGTTGCCCAGCACTACGGCGTGTCGGGCGTCGCTCTGGCAAAGATGTGCCGGCGCATGGCTGTTCCTCTTCCTGGGCGAGGTTACTGGGCGAAGTACAAAGGGGGACGGGCGCCGGCGCAAACGCCGCTGGGACCGGCGCCCGCTAGGACACCGACGACTCTGGACGTGCCGGGCGAGGGGAAGCGTCACTCGGGCGTGTCAAGTCGGGATTCTCGGCACCGGTCAGGCGAAGGTCTCGGGACTCCTCGTCGGCAGACTGGACAACTTGTCCACCGAGCGCCTCATTCGCTACCTCAACGCGCTCGATCGAGACGTGCAGATCATTGTCAGTCCGAAGCCGCGAACCCGCGCGCGCGACTCTCAAGGTGACCGAGAAATCACGATCCTCCCGTACCAGTGACGTGGCCCGTTCCGGGTAGTAAGGAACTGCCATGTCCTTCACCGAGCTCGAGTTGAAGCGCATCGATGGCACGGTGGGCGAGCTGTGCCGTCGCAGCACCCGCCCCGAGCACGCGGACCAGCTGCACTTCGAATGTGAGATCGACGGTCACACGTCACTATCTGGGAAGTGCGGCCTCCGTGGGACGGTGTGGGCGACTGGACCCGCATGGGCGTCGCCCGTTTTCGCTTCTTCCGTTCCAAAGGTGCGTGGCAACTCTACTGGATGCGGCGAGTCCTC
>JAMDEO010000014.1:0-9760 GCA_023483915.1 Actinomycetota bacterium | reverse complement strand
AATGGCACCCATGACCCCGCCGAGTCGACTCCCGATCTCGCTGCACTGGTAGCGATCGTGGACGCCGACGAGCACGGGGCGTTCTTCGGGTGAGTGGTGTCGACCTAGAAAGCAGGAGGCTTCCTGGGACTCGTCACTTCGGCCGGGAGCGAAGTCACCTTAATGAGGTAACCGGAGCCACCATCTAACACGGGCGGTGTGACTCGACCCTTCCAGGTGCAGGAACGGTCATCAAAACTGGACAGTCTCGGGGACGAAACGTGGCAGGCTGTTCGGGGGTGCGCGGTTTTCCAGATACAATAGCCTGAATTTGCCGACTGCCCGAAGGCGGTTAGCGTTGGCACTCGGCCTAAGATGATGCCTGTTGCAGTACAAGACAAGCGGTATGTGAATCATGGCATGTAAGCCTAACTTCGCCGGGAATTGCCGGACCACGGCCATGGGGATCATGCCCCATACGGATGTCCAGAGGGCCTTGGAGCTTTCTCTCGGGCTGGATATTCCGTTCTGGCCGCAGTTGCCGCACGTCAGCTACTACGAGGACATGTACGTACAGGCCTCCGAGCATTTCCCGGGGATATCGGTGGACCTGGAGAACCAGCGGATATCTTTCGATACGGCCAGGTTCGACGATGAGCTCGACGCTTACTGGCGGAAGATGGCGGATCCCGCCACGTTTGAGCTCACGGAGAAATACGCTGCAGTCTATCGCCGCTTCTTGGCCGAGGATTTAACCGGTTACGCCGCGATTCGGGGGCAGCTCATCGGTCCGGTCAGCTTCGGCTTCAAGGTCTTCGACGAAAACAATGTGCCCATCATCTACGACGAATCCGTCAGGACCTTATTGTTCGATTTTCTGAGCCGGAAGATCAACGTCCAGTACGCCGAACTGAAGAAGAAGAACCAGAACGCCTTTGTCTGGCTGGATGAACCCGGTCTGAGCTGGGTGTTCAGCGGGCTTTCTGGTTACGACGATATTGTAGCGAACAGAGAGTATCGTGAATTCTTAGAAACTCTTTCGGGTCCAGGTGCCCTGCACTTGTGCGCCAGTGTCAATCTGCCGTATCTACTGGACATGGGCACGGTCATCCTGTCCTTCGATGCCTACCAGATGGAGACACTGCCCAAGGGATACGCAGAATCTATCAGGGACTTTCTGAAGAGTGGAGGGATCATCTCCTGGGGAATCGTCCCTACCGATTCGGCGTCCTTGGCGGGGGAAACGCCTGAGAGTCTTGCCCAACGGCTTCTGGACTACTGGGGTGTCGTATCGGCCAATACCGATATGACGACAAAGGAAACGGCTGAACACGCACTCATTGCGCCGGCCCGTTGCTGTCTCAAGAACATCGGCAAGGTGGGCGCTGTCGGCGAAACTACATCTAAAGAGGCGGTGGGTTGTCCTATGCCGCCTGAGGAACATTTGGTCGAAACTGCCTTTGCCTATTTGGGGGAGATATCTACGGCATTGAGAGATCGACTGGGTATTCCCGCGGCTTAGATGATGCTGTCTGCGCGCCGGCTTCTGCCCCTGTTGAGGCTACGCCATGGTCGAGGGCCACGCGGACCCGGATGCGGCCGAGGCACGACCCCGTGTCTCATAGGTCGGCTGAGGACCTCCATTTGACCGTTGACCTCCGGCCTCAGTAGTCGTAGGTTAAAAGGACATTGTCCCGTCGTAGCCAGCGCCCTTGGCAGTGGTCAACTCACACCCAGCGTCATTATGTGTGCGCCCCGGATCGAGGTGCCGGAAGGCGCGCTGTCCTCCCTAGAGCTTGATCCCGGACCGCTGCTGGAGCAGCCGTTCCTTTGTACCAAGCCGCAAGGTGAAGGAGTGCGAAGAGGTGAAGGAGTGCGAAGAATGGACAGGTCAGTGACACCGGAAGGCTCGAAGCCGACCTACGGGATTATCAAGGAACCCGACCGGCGAGCGCCTATGCGTGATGGCGTAAACCTCGCATGTGACGTCTTCCGGCCCGACGGGGAAGGGCAGTTTCCGGCTTTGCTTGCCCTTGGACCATATGGCAAAGAGGGCCAGTCGGCTAACATCCCACCGAGAATGTTCAGTGGGGACTATGCGCATATAGAGGCCGGCGACACCGAGTACTTCGTATCCAGAGGCTATGTGCATGTGATCGCGGATGTGAGGGGTACGGGCCATTCGGGGGGCAAGTACGACATTTGTTCGCTTGCGGAGCAGCAAGACGGATATGACCTCGTCGAATGGATTGCCACGCAGCCGTGGTGCAATGGCAATGTAGGGATGGTGGGGGTCTCCTACTACGCGTTCATTCAATATCTCGTGGCCGCGCAGCAGCCTCCCCACCTAAAGGCCATATTCCCGCACGACGGCTGGACCGACATGTACCGAGACGTCTCCCACCACGGCGGGATCCTGATGCACGGGTGGCTTCGCATCTGGGTCGAGGGCGGCAACATTCTGGCCTGGGATAACAGTCCCGCCTCGGAACGCCTGATTCCTCCCGGGGAGTTGGAGCAGCGCGTGCAGGAGCTTCTTGCCGACCCGGTCGTCCAGGAATGCCCGACAATTTACAATGCGCTCATATTCCCGCGATATAAGCCGACTTTGTACGACTGGGTAGTGCAAGACCTTGACGGGCCTTACTACTGGGAGCGGTCGGCCTATACGAAGCTCGAGAAGATCAAGATCCCGGCCTTCCTGGGTTCGGAGATGCACAACTACCCGGTGGTGATGCACCTGCCAGGTGCGTTCAGCGCGTACGAGGGTATCAAGGCTCCCAGGAAGCTGGTCATCCGCCCGAGCGTGCCCGAGCGACCTTTCCACGAGCTACATGACGAGATCGTGCGGTGGTACGACCACTGGCTCAAAGGCATCGACACCGGGGTGATGGAGGGGCCGCCGATACAGATTTGGGTCCATGGCCGCGATGAATGGAGAAACAGCGAGCAATGGCCTCTTCCTGAGACGAAATGGACCGAGTACTTCCTTGCGCGGGGGGAACTCCAGGAAGGGTCGGCTTCTGCGGAGGCCGGGGCTTCGGTGGACGCCGGAACTTCGGTCGAGGCCGCGGCGCCGGACACCTTCCATCACCGACCCGTCCTGCCTCTGATAATGAACACGTTCCCGCTGGATCCGCCGCCTGAGTTTCTTTCATACAGGACCGGACCCCTGGAGGAGGATGTGGAGGTGGTCGGCCCGGTGGTCCTTTATCTTCATGCGGCTCTTAGCGGTGAGGATGCCGACTTCATCGTCAAGTTGAAGGACGTGAGTCCGGAGGGAGGCGAGACCGTCCTCAGCCGCGGTTGGCTGAGGGCTTCCCATCGCACAATCGACGAGGGGAGAACACGACCCTGGCAACCGTTCCATCCTCACACCGAGGCAGTGCCGGTGGTGCCGGGTGAGGTGAACGAGTACCTAATTGAGGTCAGACCCATTGCGAATCTGTTCAAGAAGGGCCACGAAATCGTGCTGGAGATCCGCTCCTGCGACTACCCCATGGAGCCCCTCGATCTCACCCTGCTCTGGCCGCTTTGGAGTCACTTGTCGTATAGCAAGGAGGTGGACTACGAGATACATCACAGTCCCGAGTATCCCTCCCGCTTGGTGCTTCCAGTCATGCCGAAAGATTGAGGAGGAACAATGGCGAGCGGTGATGTTTTGGGGTATTTCTGGAGTGGTGTGAAGCCAGAGGAAGGTGGCTACCCCGGCTTCTCTCGGCGCACCGAGATCAAAGACGGAATCATCGGCCATTATGACGTGGCGGTGCCCATGCGCGACGGCAAGAAGATCTACGTTGACATCTTCCGGCCGGAAGCACCGGGGCAGTATCCCGGCCTTATAGCCTGGAGCCCCTATGGAAAGCACGGAGTGACGAAGTACGCCTACTTTCCACGCTGCGGGGTGGCGGACGCTGACTTGTCGGAGGGCACCATCTTCGAGGGACCGCAGCCGGGGTATTGGTGCCCCAACGGCTACGTGGTCATCAACGTCGACTCTCGGGGTGCCTGGAACTCGGAGGGTGATCTCACCTTCATGACCGAGCAAGAGGGTCAAGACGGGTATGACCTGATCGAGTGGGCGGCCGAACAGGAATGGTGCAATGGAAGGTTGGCATTGGTCGGTGTGTCGTATCTCGCTTGGTCCCAATGGCGGATCGCATCGACCAATCCCCCCCACTTGGCTGCCATCAATCCCTGGGAGGGGGTGAGCGACTTCTACCGGGAGCTCGGCTACCACGGCGGCATACCTGAGACTTTCTTCACCGCGGGCCTCAAGAATTTCATGAGCTATACCAACACGCGGGTGGAGGATATTGCCGGGTTGATAAGCGAGCATCCGTTGTTTGATGCCTTTTGGGAAAGCAAGAATGCCGATCTCTCCCGGATAACGGCCCCAGCTTTCGTAGTGGCCAGCTGGTCGGACCACGGCCTCCACACTCGCGGAACGCTGGAGGGATTCAAGCAGATAAGCTCCGCACAAAAATGGTTGCTGGTGCATGGTCGCAAGAAGTGGCAGTTCTTCTATGAGCAGGCGGACATGCAGAAGCAATTCCTCGACAAATTCCTGAAGGGTCTGAAGACCGAGGTGGACTACTGGCCTCCGGTCAGGTTCGAGGTGCGCGACCGCTACTACTGGGGCTGTTTCCTCAGCGAGAACGAGTGGCCCGTCGCCCGCACCGAATACAAGGAGCTGTACCTGGACGCCAGCGACGGTACGATGAACCGGGCTCCCGTGGCCGCGCGAGGCCAGGCTCGCTACCGGGTGGACGATCCGGCGGACAACCCCGCGGACAACCCCACAGACACGACGCAGAACGCACAGTTCACGGCAGTCTTCCAAGAGCCGGTCGAACTGACGGGTCACATGAAGCTGAAGCTCTGGGTCAAGGCGGAGGGCAGCGACGATATGGACCTATTCGTTGCCTTGGAGAAGATCGACCGAGCAGGGAATGTCGTGCACTTCCCGTTCTTCAACTGCTGGGAGGATGGACCGGTTGCACTCGGCTGGCTGAGGGTGTCCCACAGAGAGATAGACGAGGCAATGTCGACTCGGTACCAGCCGTTTCACCCGCATAACCGGGAGGTCAAACTCCGCGCCGGTGAAGTGGTACCCGTTGAGATCGAGATATGGCCGTCAAGCACCATCTTCCACGAGGGAGAGAGTCTCAGAGTCATCGTGCAAGGGAGTGATATCTACTACCACCCGAACCAATGGCCCACGAATGCTCACCAGGCGAGCGTCAATCGGGGCGAGCATGTCATCTACACGGGTGGCGAGTACGACTCGCATCTTCTTGTGCCGGTCGTCCCGACCACGTGAGACCCGACATCTTCTAACCGTTGAAGGAACCAAGTCTATCTAGTAGTTGAGGCCAGGGAGGCGAGGCCAGAAGGCCGGACCTCCCTTGGCCCGGCGTGGTGCGGGCGGAGGCTCGGAGTGGCGGACCGGGAACGCACGGCCCGCGCGTGTCGGTCCAAATCCATAACGGGGAGTCTGCGATTTGGGCGTATGATCGAAACATTCGGAGGGGATGATGTCCGCAATCCGCAGGGCACTGGTGGCGGCAGCACTTTTCTGCACGCTCGCATTCGCGCTTCTGGTCGCGCCGGCCGTGGCCGAGGCTGTCCCTCCTTGGAGTGATCTTCCCACCTCCACCTTGGATACCTATGGGTTGACCCAGGACGACATCGGTGCGATGTCAAACGGATATCCGGACGGGGCCTGGCATCCAACCGAGGATGTGACAAGAGGTCAGTTCGTGAGGCTGGCATTGGGGTATTTCCGGATACTCCCGGCTTTCTCACCTTTCGTGCAGCAGCATTTCTCCGACGTACCTCAAGACTCCATCTACTACGAATGGGTGGAGGCGGCGTTCGAGGTAGGACTCGTCAGTGGTTATCAGACCCCTTCGTCGACCGAGAGAACATTTTTCGGCCTCCACGATCCCATAACCCGCGAGCAGGCAATCACCATTCTTGCCCGCTTCCTCTCCAAGATGGATCCCGCCGGCTTCGACTACTCCACATACACTGCCGAGCGCTGTGGCGAGCTCCTTGCCCCCTTCTCAGATAAGGACCAGGTGACGCATAGACAAGAGGTGGCCATGGCCATCGACACGGGGGTCCTGCGCGGATCCGGCACCGCTCTAGCGCCCAAGGCGTATGTCACGAGGATCCAGGCCGCTGCTCTCATCGTGCGCACCCAGAGCCTACTCCCACTACCAGAGCCGCCGCCACCACCACCCGACACCATATTCAGCACCCCACTGTCCTGGGTGATTGCTGATGCCTATGCAGCAGGCATACAGGTCGATGCAGGAATGCTGGGTTCGGCTGCACCGTGGATGCCGCGTACGCTCACCCTGCGGGCCCGCCTGGAGGCAAGACAAGACTTGGCCTCATACCAAGAGATCGCAGAGACACTGATGTCGCTCGCGGAGCAGTACCAAGACCGGATGAAGTATGAGCAGATACGCGTACTGATAGCTATTCCGGGTGGGAAGGTGGTGTATGAGCGCACCTTCGAGATGAATACATCGAGTGGCACTACCGCTTCGACGCTTCAGTCCGCCGCCGCTCCTCGCTGCCGCAAGCCGTTCGCGGGCTGGACCGTGGTGAAAGAGATTCAGATGGGAACCCACTTGGACGTGATCTACCGGTCGAGTGACGCGGGCAGCGGTCTCTTTTACGTCGCCATTCGCGGGAACACAGAGATCGACTTCTACGGCATCACGGAGACGGGCGGATTCACAGCGGCGCAACTCATTCAAGTGGCCAAGGCGCTGGTTCCTTTCCAGTGACACCGGCCGACGACCCGCCGCGAGGTGACATCGCTGGGCCGTGCCCCGCCCCGTACGGTCCCACCCTCTGAGAGGTTCTGTGGCACCAGCTTTTGTAGGCAGCCACGCTCACGACTGTTATCTTTCCGCAGCCTCTAGCGCGCAACCAGCGGAGCCGTCACAATTAGACGGCACCGTCAGGTTCTTAGGTACTGTCAGACGAAAGGGAGAACCATGACCACGATGAAGGACTTCTCGGGTGTTCGCGAGTTCACGCCGATCAAGCTGAACCTGCGCACCCCGGTCCCATCCGATATTGAGATCGCCCAGGAAGTGGAACTCAAGCCGATTGCGCAGATTGCGGAAGAGTTGGGACTTCGGCCGGATGAGATCGAGTTCTACGGTCCTTACAAGGCCAAGGTGAAGTTGGAGGTGCTCAAGCGCCTCAAAGATCAGCCCGACGGCGTTTACGTAGATGTTACGGCCATCACGCCCACGCCCTTGGGCGAGGGCAAGAGCACGACGATGATGGGATTGAGCCAGGCGCTGGGGGCACATCTGGGCAAGCATGTCTTCACGTGCATCCGGCAGCCGAGCCAGGGACCTACGTTCGGCATCAAAGGAGGCGCCGCGGGCGGTGGTTACAGCCAGGTGGTGCCCATGGAAGATTTCAACCTGCACCTGACCGGCGACATCCACGCCATCACAGCTGCCAACAACCTGCTGGCTGCCGCCATAGATGCGCGCATCCTCCACGAGTCCGGCCTCACGGATGAGGAATTCTTCAATCTGCTGTGCCCACCGAACAAACAAGGCAAGCGCAGGTTCTCGCCCTCCATGCTTCGGCGTCTCAAGAAGCTGGGTATCGAAAAGACGGACCCGGACGATCTCACGCCTGAAGAGCGCATCAGGTTCGCAAGACTGGACATCGATCCCAACGGGATCACTTTCCGTCGCGTGGTAGATACGAACGATCGCTTCTTGCGCTCCATCACGATCGGCCAGGGGCCAGAAGAGAAAGGCATGGCGCGCGAGACCGGTTTCGACATAACCGTCGCGTCCGAGATCATGGCTATCCTAGCGCTGACCACCGATGTGGCCGACATGCGCGAGCGTTTCAGCCGGATGGTGATCGGCACCAACAAGGCCGGTGAAGCGGTCACCGCCGAGGATCTGGGTGTGGCCGGCGCCATGACCGTGCTGATGAAGGACGCCATCAAGCCCACCTTGATGCAGAGCCTCGAAGGTACTCCGGTCTTCGTTCACGCCGGCCCGTTCGCCAACATCGCCCACGGCAACAGCTCGATCATCGCAGACCAGATCGCTCTGAAGTTGGCGGACTACGTGATTACGGAATCCGGCTTCGGCGCGGACATGGGAATGGAGAAGTTCTTCGACATCAAGTGCCGTGCCTCGGGGTTGATCCCCAATGTCGTGGTCCTGGTCGCTACCGTGCGCGCCCTCAAGATGCACGGCGGCGGACCCAAGGTCGTCGCCGGCAAACCGCTGGACCCGGCATACACGGACGAGAACTTGGATCTTCTGCGTGCCGGGGTGGCCAACCTGCAACACCACATCAAGAGTGCACTCCGCTTTGGCGTCCCAGTGGTGGTGGCAGTCAACTCGTTCGCCACCGACACCCAGGCGGAGATCGACTTGGTGCGTGAAGCCGCTCTGTCGGCCGGTGCGGAGGATTCCGTGGTCGCCACCCACTGGATGGACGGTGGCCCGGGTGCGGTCGAACTCGCCAAGGCGGTCATCAAGGCAGCCGAGAAGACCAGCAGCTTCCACTTCCTCTACCCGCTTGATCTCTCGATCAAGGAGAAGATCGAGGCGGTCTGCAAAGAGATCTACGGGGCAGACGGAGTGGACTACACGCCCGAGGCGGAGGCGAAGATCGAGCTGTACACTCGGCTGGGTTTCGACAAGCTGCCCATGTGTATGGCAAAGACGCATCTGAGCCTGAGCCACGACCCAAGCTTGAAGGGCGTGCCAAAGGGCTTTCGTGTTCCCATCCGGGACGTTCGCGCCTCAGTGGGAGCCGGGTTCCTTTACCCACTCTTGGGCGAGATGCGCACCATGCCTGGATTGCCGGCCCGCCCCGTCTTCTATGACGTCGACCTGGATCTGAAGACCGGGCGAGTGGTGGGTCTCTTCTAGCCTTCAGAATCTGCCGAATGCAGGGCTGACCTGAGGTTAGCCCAGACCGTAGCGCGGGACTGTGATCTCGCGCTACGGTCTTCTGGGGTATCCAACCCCTTTGGCACGACGTGATGACGGTGGCTGTGATCGGCGCGGACATCTGTTCTCCCTCTCTCGAAATGCTCCCAGATAGCTTGTGGCTCCAGAGGGCTAAGGAGCAGACGACAATCGACAGGAGCGCCGCCAAAGCCAAAGTAACGGCTGATCGTCGGCGGAGCGCAGGCGAGGGGTGGGCACCTGTGGGCGGCTCAATTCCTTTGGGCGACTCAATTCGATCCCTTGTTAGCGGCCAGGCAAAGTGTATAATAAGCATCCGCTTCTAGGAATAGCTAGTCCGTCTAGAGGAATAGATGGTGCGGGGGGAAGCACGGGAGGATTGGAAACCGGGGACCGGAGGGGCCGAGAGGGCGCTGTAAACTCGGCCCGCCGCGGGCGGTGAGACCGGCCGGGAGACCGGCGCCGGTCGTAGGACAAACAGGGAGCGAGAGGAGTACAAATCGCAACTAGTTCGGCTAAAACCTGAGTACGATGATCACGCAACTAAGTATTAAGTGCAGACGATCCTCGCAGAATCTTCAGACCGGCCGGGCGGAGTCCGCCGGGCTATGAGTCAGTAAAGAACTCGGAAGGAAATGAGTTCGTCCTTCTGGTAAGGGGAGGTACCCATGGCGAGATGGGGAATGGTCATCAACCTCGCGAAGTGCACCAGGTGCCACGCGTGTGTTGCCGCTTGCAGGATAGAGCACTTCCTGCCGGCTCGCGTCACCTGGCCCAGGCTTATCGCCCTCGAGACCGAC
>JAMDEO010000210.1:5097-10797 GCA_023483915.1 Actinomycetota bacterium | reverse complement strand
CGACTGGGACGACGTACTTTCTTCGGACTTGGTAGGCGTGTCCACCACGACATCGACCGCCATCAGGGCATACAGATATGCGCAAAAGACGCGTGACGCGGGCATCCCCACCGTCTGGGTCCAGGCCCATGCTCATGGTGAGGTTCCCCTGGGGATCCATATCGACGGCAAGTACCCGGTAGCCCAGTTCCTGGAAGGCCACCCCAAGATTGATGGTGGTAGTGGTCTTTGCCACCCCCCCTTTTTGATTTGCGAAGGCCAGGACTTTGGCCAAAAGTGCACTCCCGGATCAAATCGTGACGGCGCTTGTATATGGGATAGTCATTTCGGTGAACTGAGGAAGAATCCTCCGCGCGCGGCCCCCTACCAAAGGGGGTCTCAAACCTGGATTTAGCGCGATAGGGAGCCTATCGCGAGACAGTCTCGAGCCCCGACTTGAACGGGGTTGAGCTCAGGGCAACCGGCGGAGCCTGGGACTCGGAAAAATCCTTGAGTTCCCTCAGAAAATCCCGATTCTCGCGGACATGCTCCCAGGCGCGGCTTATGAGGTACCCCTGCAACTGATGCTTGTGATACATGGGCGCCTTAGGATGGACATCCACAATACGCCTCGCCCTGTAGAAACGCTTGTGGGCCTGCAGAAGAACCTCCTGCAACTCGTACGGTGTCATACGCTTGGGCCAGAAGACCACATGGTGGCCGTCGTACAAGCTCCAGTTCTTGGTGAATATGCGGCCTTCCGCCTCAAACTGCGCGGTCTGCGGCGTACCCGGCAGCGGTGTCAGGGCAAGGAATTGGATGCTGTTGAGGCCGTGATCCACGGCGAAGTCGGCGGTCTTAAGAAGAGACTCTACAGTGTCCGAATCGGCCCCGAAGACGAACATTCCATGAGTCTTGATGCCCCTATTAGCAAGTGCCTCGAGCCCGCCGGCCATGTCATCGACACTGGATTCCTTGTGATACTCCTTGAGAGTCGCCGGATTGATCGACTCTAGGCCCAGGTAGACGATCCGGCAGCCCGCCTCCCACAGAAGGTCCAGAAGCTCTTGGTCGACCTGCCCATCCTTGCACACGGAATCCACGCGAATCTGAGCGAAAAATTCGGTTTGAGCACCCTCCCGGATCATTTCCCTCAGGAGCTCTTTCCCCCGACGCTTGCTGATGAAGAAGTTGTCATCGTAGAAGAAGAGCTTCCTCGGGCGGGTTCTCTTGATCTGCCTCACAACCTCGACCGGCTCTATGGTCCGAACCCTACGGCCGAACATCAGGATCACCGAGCAGAACTCGCAGCCGAACGGGCAACCCCGAGAGGCAAGGATCGGTGTCGGGTAGACCTTGTGACTGTTCACCACGAGGTCCATGTCGGGCCACGGGAGGTCGGTAAGCGATGTCAGCAGTGGCCGATCGGGGTTATGCACGACCTCGCCGCTCTTCGCTCGAAAGCTCAGCCCTAGAATGTCCTCTACCGCCCCGCGGCCTTGAAGATGGTCCACGAGTTCCAGCAGGGTTTGCTCACCTTCTTGGCGGATGACATAATCGCAAAAATCCATGGCCTCATCGGCCAAGAAGGTTACGTGCGGGCCGCCCATGACGGTGGGGATGCCCGCGTCACGCGTCTTTTGCGCATATCTGTATGCCCTGATGGCGGTCGATGTCGTGGTGGACACGCCTACCAAGTCCGAAGAAAGTACGTCGTCCCAGTCGACATCGCTCAGGCTCTCGGCATAGATGCGAACGTCGTGCCCCCTCCCCTTGAGCAAAGCCCCGAGGAGGGGCAGTCCCAGGCGAAGCTGCTTCACAAAGCTGTATACGTGAAAGCCTGGTGCTGCGGGCTCGATGAGGGTGATTCGCACGCCGACCTCGCTGTAGGTGGACTTATCGGGTGCAAAGTATGGTAGCACAAGGCCCTTTACCGCCCGTTAACACAGCCGGTTCCGGTTGCCCTATGACTGCATGTTTGGCCGCTTGACCGGCTCTACGGGCAGGGTGACCCGAAACACAGTTGCCGGTCCTCCGGCCGCGCCCTCGACCAGTTCCACCTTGCCTCCCAGTACCCCACAAATCTCCCGGACGAGCGCCAAGCCCAGCCCAAAGCCTTCCCTTCCTCGCGCTTGGCGTCCCCGGAAGAATCGCTCGAAGATACGGCCCTTCTCCTCGGGTGTGAGCGGCGTGCCGCCACTGCCGACTGTGAGAATAACGTCCCTGCCGATTTCTCGGGCGCTTATCTGGATGGGGTCCTCCCCCCCGTATTGCACGGCGTTGGTGAGTAGATTGGCGACCACTTGACGTAGCATGTCGATGTCTGTCACGAGGCAGATATCGAAGGCGAAGTCCAGACGAATACGGTCGGGACCTGTCAGCCCTGTCTGCACGAGGCGCTCCACCTCTTCCTCAACAAGGGCCCTCATCGATATCCTGGCACTGCTCGGATGAAACTCGCCGGAATCGTAGCGGGACAAGGTGAGCAGTGCATCCACCAGACGTCGGAGCCTCGTTGATTCCCGGTAGATAGCAGCCGCCGATCGTTGCCGTTCCTCCTCTGATGCAGCGGTACCGTCCAACAATGCCTGGGAAAATCCTTCGATCGAGGTCAGAGGAGTCCTCAACTCGTGGGCGGCGGAGCCGACGAAAGCCCGCAGGGATTCCTCGCTATGCCGCACCTCCTGCCGCATGGTTTCCAGGCTTGTGGCCAGCTCTTGGACTTCCCCTGGGTAGGTACCGGTCACCGGTTGGTCGTAGCGGCCTGCCGCCATCCCTCGAGCGGCGGCCGACAGACGCCTAAGCGGCCGGCCCATCCACAACCCGAGGGCCAACCCGAGGGCGATGGCAAAAGCGACGGCGATCAAACCGGCGACAACGAGGACACGCACGACGCTTCCGCGGGCAGCGACAGCGTTGGAGATGGCCAGGGTCACCACCACCAGCTGAGTGGACCCGTTGGAGGAGATGATGGGCGCGGCGGCGACAATCACACTGGTTTGGCGGCCCGACCCGTCAGTTACCGACCTAACCACCTCCGCCCCGGGTGTGGTGCCGCCCACACGCTCGCCCTCCTCGCGTAGCCGAGAGACATTCTGATTGCCGACCGGCAGGACTCCACCCCTGGCCACCACGTCGTTGCCCTGGAAAATGACGATGCCCGCTCCGTTGGGGAGCGTCCGCAGGTCGGCACGCAGAAGCGCCCTCAGCAAACCGCTCATGACCATGGAATTCGGCCTGGTGCTGCTGAAGACCTGGACTTGCTCGCTGACCTGTGTAGCCTGCTCCAGAAGCTGTTCCTTCTGGCGATCGACGACGTAACCGCCTAGGAATGCGTAGAAGAGAGCGCCGACCACCACGAGCGTCAGCAGGGATACCCCGGTTAGCGCTAGGACGAGACGGCTGCCGATCGAGCCCAGCCAGCCGCCTAGGATAACGGGGCGGGGAGCCTTCCTGGCGGGAGGAGGAGCCATCTCGGCGGGAGGAGGAGCCATCTCGGCGGGAGGAGGAGCCATCTCGGCGGGAGGAGGAGCCATCTCGGCGGGAGGCTCGAGGTTCTCGGAGCTCGGGTTCATATCTCCGCCGTCTCCTCGTGCTCCGAGTCACCTGAGGGCGAGTAGCTGGGGTCGACCTTGTATCCGAAGCCCCAAACGGTCTGGATGATGCCACCCCAACGCCCTAGCTTCTTACGGAGCTGCCCCACGTGCACGTCCACGGTCCGGGCTTCGCCGTAGTAACGATACCCCCAGACTTCCTCCAGCAGCCGTTCCCGCGACAGGGCTAAGCCCCGGTTGACGAGCAGATAGTGAAGCAGCTCGAATTCCTTTCGAGTGAGGTCGAGGGGAACGCCGGCAACCCGGGCCGTACGCTCTTCCGGAAGCAACTCGATATCGCCAGCGCGCTGCACCGACGGGGAGGAATCCTCCAGGGCACCCGCCCGCCGCAACACCGCCCTGGCCCGGGCGACGAGCTCCCCCGGACTGAAGGGCTTGACCATGTAGTCGTCAGCACCAAGCTCCAGACCGAGGATCTTATCCTGTTCGGCATCCCTCGCCGTAAGGATGATGAGGGGTACAGCCGAGAAACTCCTGATGCTCTTGAGAATATCGAAACCGGACCGATCGGGAAGCATGAGGTCCAGGATCACCAGCGCAGGCGCCCGCTCCCGCACCAGGTCGATCCCTTGAGCTCCGAGAGCGGCCGAATGGACCTGGTAGCCCTCCCGCGCAAGGTAGAGCTGCAGCAGCTCCGAAATGGAGGGGTCGTCCTCGATGAGGACCACTGCGGCTTCGTTTGTTCCTTCTCGTACCGGCATGGTGGTGTCGTCTTCGTGCCCTGCCGCACTATCCCTTCGTGCTGCGCGGAAGGAAGAGTCGGGCGCCCCGCTCGAGCGAGCGGGGCGCCCCAAGTAGTTGCGGTCCCCAGGGGCTACTAGCACCTGGAGACTACTGAGTCGTCGCGCCCGTGGTGCTCGTGGTGCCGCCCGTCGCCGGAACGTTCAGGTATTTGTTTGTCAGGTCGCGCAGATCTTTCAGCGAAGTGCTGAGGTCGGTCCGCGCCTTCTGCAGAGCGGCCTGCTGATCTTTGATCTGCTGAGTGAGCTGGTCGTATTTGGCCTGGTCAGCGGGAGACATTTTCTCCCGAAGCAAATCGAGCAGTTGTTGCTGCCTTTGAGCAAACTGCTGGCACCTCTCCTTCAGAGCCGCCCGTCGAGAGTTCGGCGCACCCAATGCAGGTGGGGGTCCCTGCGTCGTTGCCGTGGTTGCCAGAGTCGCAACGCCGGCAAGCCCGGTCGCGGCCGACGGGCCACCGGATCCGGCCGCCGCCCAAGCCGCAGTCCCCACTGACAGGAAAACTACCAGGGCAACCCCAACGACAATCCATTTATGTTTCCACATCTTCCTCATCTTCTAGTCCTCCTTCTTGTCACGCCGGCGCGTTAAGGCCATACGGCTGCGCCTCGTTGATGTCAGTCTGGGCCCAGATTGTAAGGAATGTGTGAGCAAACGCTGAATTTCCCATAAGGCATATGGGACAATTTGAACCGTGGTAGCCACGAACGAGGCAGCATTCTCTCGCCCGAGGAGTTCTGGGTGGCGCGGCCGTCGGCCAGGGCTTGTTTGCGCGTCGCTATTGCTCGCGGCCTTGGCGCTATTTCTCCTCCCCACCGGTCAGGCCAACCTTCGTATCGTTACCGAGGTCAATGGACTTCTCCTAACTGCCCCCTCGTCGTCGATAATCGCCACGATCGCCGAGGCGCCTCTCGCCCAAGCCCGCCCGGGCTCCAGCCTCGACATCACGGGGGACGTGATCGCATTCGGCGGAGGATCACCCATGAGAGTCCTGCTCAGCGGCAAAGCCGCTCTGCCCGACACACCGCTAGCCGATGGCGCGGTCATCACGATCGCCCATGGGAACAACCTGCTCGAACGCATTGTCAGGAAGGATGAGTCCGTTCCCTTCAAGACGGTCAACAAGGGTACCGGAGCCTTCGTTCGCCTTGCGCGCGCCGGGGTACCCGGCCAACAAGCCGTCTACCATGGAGTACTGAGTCACAAGCAAGCGGCGGTCGTCACAACGGCAGAGGCCAGGGACGCAGTCCTCCAACACAGCTCTGCCGCGAAGCAAGGGGAGAAGCTAGCGGCCTTGACTTTTGACGATGGTCCAGGGAGGTGGACACAAGGGGTGCTCGACGCCCTCGCGGCCAAGAAAGTGCCGGCT
>JAMDEO010000210.1:0-5087 GCA_023483915.1 Actinomycetota bacterium | reverse complement strand
CATGTTCTAGGGCGGACGGTTTCTACCCCGGACAGCAGGCAGCGGCTTGGAGCCCATCTTTATGCTTGGCAGCAGCGCTGCGGCCAGCAATGCGCTGGTACGGAAGGTCAGGGCTGCCGGTCACGAAGTTGAGAACCACAGCTGGAGTCATCCGACAATGACCGAGCTGACCCCTGACGCGATGCGTAAGGAAATCTCCCGAACAGATGCAGCCATCGGCGGGGGTCATTTCTTCAGGCCTCCATACGGCACATATGACACGATGGTCACCTCTGTAGCCAATTCGCTGGGGTACGATCTGATTCTGTGGACAGTGGACACGTTGGACTGGAAATACCCCAGAGTCGATTCTATCCTATCCTACGTGAAGGCAGAGACGAAACCAGGAGCGATAATCCTGATGCACGACGGAGGTATGGATCGCTCGCAAACCGTTGCCGCCATTCCCAAAATGGTGGATTGGCTCCTGCAGCAGGGATACTCTCTGACTACAGTTGAGCATATTCGCTGACAGGCTGCTGATTAATGACGTTGCGCCCGCCCAGAGGGCACCCGAAATGCGATGGGCAGGCGCGAGAGCGGGACCGCCCAGGGGGCACCCGGTTTTGGTGAGGCCGCATGCTCGCCCGACGGCGAGGACTTCGTTTTTGGCAGCGTTCCTAGCCGGCCCAGTTTAGGTAGTATCCAGTGCGCCGCACTGAGGGGGAACGGCGTTTAGCTTGCACGATTCCGGGTAAACCAGGTGCGTGACAGGGTCGGCCGGCCAATGGAGGAAACAATGCTAATGGATCTCCACACCACCACACTGGAAGACGTGCCCTTCCTCCACGTGCGCGGTGAAATCGATCATGGCACTTGCGCCTCGCTCCAGACGGTGCTGGATGAACTGTTCGATAAGGGTCACACGGTTGTGCTTCTCGATCTCCAAGAAGTCAGCTACATCGACAGCGGTGGCTTGTCGGTACTTCTTGGCGGAGTCCGTGGTCTGCGTGATCGGGGATGGCTTGGGGTCATAGGCCCCAATGCGAACGTGCGTAGGCTCCTCGAGATCGTGGGACTGCTCGTCGATCGCTCTTTCCGCGTCTTCGAGGACCAGAAAGTGGCGGAGGCCGCCCTGTCCCAGAGGACGCCAGCCTGATGGAATCAGCCGGCCAATCCTTCAGAAGATCCATCCGTGTGAAGTCAGAGAGCGCCCAACTGGCGACGGTCCGGGACTTCGTGGATAGCGTCGGCGTGGAGCTTTCCCTCGACATGGAACGCATATTCGATCTCAAAGTGGCCGTTTCGGAGGCCTGCGCAAACGCCGTCGAACACGCGGGTCGAGATGGTGCCTTCTTGGAGGTGGAGGCCGGCTTGGAGCACCGCAGGCTAACCTTCACAGTGGCCGATTCGGGACCCTTCCGTGCTCCAATCCTGCCACGACAGCCAAATCAAAGCAGAGGCCTGGGTTTGCCGCTCATGGTCACCCTGATGGATGAGGTCTGCTTCTTCCGGATGCCCGGCGGAGGCACAGCCGTGAAGCTCACGGTCTTGATATAGAAGTTGGCTCCGGCGCTTCTCTGAACACGTAGAGCAAATATCCCTCAGGTTCTTTGGCCCGGCCGACAATGGCGGCAGCGGGAACGTGCAGTGCCTCGAGATCGCGGACTACTTGCGCCACCACCCCAGGAGGAGAAGCCAGGATCAATCCGCCCGAAGTCTGCGCATCGGCCATGATCAGTCGCTGCCATTCCTCCACTTCCGTCGCGAACGAAGTCCAGGCGTCGATGAAGTCCAGGTTGCGCCTGGTGCCCCCAGGACATACACCTTCTCTAACCAGCTCCTCGACCTGCGGGAGCAGAGGGAGGCAGTCGTACCACAGTTCCAGGGACACCCCGCTCGCACGGGCCATCTCGCCCAGATGGCCAAGCAGCCCGAAACCTGTGACATCAGTCATCGCATGCAAGCCGTGGGCGCGCGCAACCTCCGAGGGCACCCGGTTGAGCGCAGCCATCGACTCCGTTGCCGCGGCGATTGCTTCCTGAGACGCCCGGCCTTGTTTGATGGCGGTGGATACGACGCCGGTACCGAGGGGCTTCGTCAGGACCAGCAAATCCCCAGGGTGAACGGCGGCATTTGTCATCTCAGCACCAGGGGTCACCACCCCTGTGACCGCTAGGCCGTACTTCGGTTCAGGGTCATCGATGGTGTGGCCGCCGACGATGGTCGCGCCGGCCAGCCGCGCGCTTTCGGCGCCCCCTTGGAGGATGCGGCCCAAGACTTCCAGAGGGAGAGTCCCCGACGGAAAGCTGACTATGTTCAAGGCCGTCAAAGGGCGGCCGCCCATCGCGTAAATGTCCGAAAAGGCGTTCGCGGCCGCGATGCGCCCGAAATCGTAGGGGTCATCGACCACGGGCGTGAAGAAATCGACGGTTTGCACGAGAGCGATATCGTCCGAAAGGCGATAGACAGCGGCGTCGTCCAGTGTGTCGGTGCCCACCAACAGCGCCGGGTCGTCCACCCGCGGAAGCATATGCATGACTTGCCCCAAGTCCTTGGGGCCAAGCTTGCATGCTCAGCCGGACCCGTGCGAAAGCGTCGTAAGCCTTGGCAACGCCTCCATGACTATCACCCCCTTTCCTTCTAGGGGCGAATGTAGCACGGCAGCTGCAAGCTATTCAGGGCTCTCAAGGGGCATGATCACCCAGAGGATCAGGTACAGAAGCACGCCCACCCCAGCCATAAGCGTGATCAGCACCCAGATGACCCTGATGAGAGTGGGATCAACCTCCAGGTATTGGGCTATTCCCCCACAGACTCCGGCGATCATCTTCTCCGTACGAGAGCGTTGTAGACGCTTTGTCATCTTTCACCCCTTCAGCCTTTTCTATCCGCGATCTGCTCGCGGTATAGATCGGTGTTGAACATTACGCAATCCGGGTTGACGCAGAACCAAATACGATACGTGTCGCATTCACCCGTAGACCGGCTGGTGCCGGTTCCCGTTCGCTCTTCTTCCTCCACCCGATCGGCCATGGGCTTGCCGCAATTGATACATGTCTTCAACGAGTCAACCACTTGTGCCTCTCTCCAATGTTCATTTACCCGGGCAGCGATCGCGGCTCTGCGAGCCTGCGGCCGATATCCCGCGCGACCTCTTTGGCCGAGGGATTCCGCTGGACGGCTCCGGCCTCATCCGTCCCGGAGCACAGGAACTCCCCTGCAGACTCCACCTCGAGGACATGCCAGAGATACCGGACCACACGCCTGCTGCAGTCAAACACGTCGGACAGGTCCGTGCCTGCGCAACAAAGATGGGCTCCAAGCCGCTGCCTGCTGTCCGGGGTAGAAACCGTCCGCCCTAGAACATGCTTCCACGCCCAGAAGGGCTGGCAGCGGTCCACCATCATTTTCGGTACGGCGGGCATGCCCATGGAGTACACCGGCGCCGCCAACACTATTGAGTCGGCAGTCCACAGATGAGGATAGAGCTCCTGCATCCCGTCCTTCACCACGCAGACTCCGTCCTTAGAGCACGCGCCACATCCTCTGCAGCCATGGAGGTCAAGATCGCAAAGCCTGAATCTGCGCACTTCAGCCCCTCGCTCATGTGCCGCCTCGAGGCACCAATCGAGCAACATTTCTGTGTTGCCGGCTATCCTGCAACTTCCTGCAAGACCGAGGACGCTCACGGGCATGCCGGGTGTCCCTCGATCATTCGGTCACGCCCTCATCGCAGTAGTAGCCGTTGCTCAGACCGTAGTTGCGCCAGTTTCTGCAGTCGTTGCAGACACAACCGCGGCGCCGCACGTGCATGGGACTCTTGCCCTTGGCGCAGTAGAACTCCGTGTCATCCTGGTTCTTCGAGGGGCATTCTCCGCAGATGCAGTTCGCCATGTTCTCGTTGTTGTCCGCAACTTTACTCACCTCGGCCTCCTTTCCGGTGCGCCATCATCGAGGTGCGGGTTTCGGCTTCCTGCCCAGGATCACCTGGGCCCAAGTTGTATCGAGATCTGCGATCTCTACCTCTGAGAATCCTGCACCAGCCAGCCAACCGCGGTATTGCTCCTCGGTCCACACACCTCCATCCTTGGTCGCCTGGAGCATGTTTACGGCAAACATGGCCGCGCGGGGGCTCCGCTCCCATACGTGGTCCTGGATGGCGATGGTACCCCCCGCGCTCAAGATCGCGTATACGTTTCCAATGAGCTCGGAAACGACCGGTGGACCATAGATGTGAAGGACGTTCCCCAGGTAGGCAAGGTCGAAAGGACCCGGAGGCAACGATTTGATGAAGTCTGCGCCGACGAAAGCAATATCGGCGCCCGCCTCTCCCAAGAATTGCCGAGCGATCGGTTCGACACTCTCGCGGTCGAGTAGCGTCGCCCGTACTCCACACCGGGAGAACTGCCGCGCCACGTGGCCCACCGCTCCACCTATGTCGATCATCGTCCGAATCGGCCCAGAGAAGGTCAGACATCTCTCTACTATCTCTTCCAGAAACTCGGGTTCCCGCTCGCCCATCGCCGAAACGAAGCTACGTACATCCCGGCGGGCGGGATCTTTCTGCAAGGGCTCCCCCGTGCGTATCACCTCGGGCAGGTCAAGCCATCCGCGCACCCTGTTGGCGAGATGGAGCAGGCTGGATCGCTCAAGATCCGGCCCGCTATCCACAAGGTGGGACCATCCCAACTCTGAAAGCCTATAGCGGGCCAGCCCATTGCCCGTGACCCTTTCCGCCACTCCCTCGGCGGCGAGTGCCTCCAGAACCACGCCGACGGCCCGGGGATCGGCCCCCGCTATCTGGGCAACCTCCTTAGCAGACCGAGCTCCCTCGCGGGCAAGCGCATCTATCAGCCCGGCGCGAATGGCCCCATTGAACAGCAACAGTCGCTCTATCGACTCTCTATCTACCAGGGAGTCCCTCATACCTCCTCCAGCGCGAAACCGGCCGCCATCCATTCCTGCAGGCCGCCTGCATAATCCCGCACATCCGTGAAACCAAGCTGTCGCAACTTATCAGCAGCGATGGCGCTGGCTTCTCAGGTGAATCCACTGCAATACACCACAACGGGCTCATCCGGCTTGAACCGCCTGCGAGCCTCTCT
>JAMDEO010000040.1 GCA_023483915.1 Actinomycetota bacterium | reverse complement strand
GCTCTATTCTTCGCGGCCCTACCATGGCGCCTCCAAGGCCGGTGTATACATAACGCATGAGGTTCACAGGAGTCCCTCGGGCGAAAGCGGCTGCCGGGCGGTCACCGACGGCACGCAGAACAAGGCCCTGTCTCGTGCGGAAAATCCACCACCACGCTGCAAAGATCAGCACGAAGCTGAAGTAGGTCATGATGTCTTGGCGGAAGAACATGGTTCCGACAACTGGGAGGTTCTTCAAAAAGGGAATGGCCCAAACGGTCAGCCGCGGGCCTTTGTCGCCCATGAAAGGATTGCCTAAGAAGTAGGAGAGATCGCGGCAGAACAACGCGAGAACAAAACCCACCGCAACCTGCGACTGTCTCAAGCTGATGCTGCCGAAGGCCACGACGAGGGAGACGGCCCCTCCAACGATCATTCCTGCGAAGAATCCTAGGATGAGGCTATCTGTTGTCACCGCCACGACGAAGCTCCCCATGGCCGAAAGAAGAATCGTACCGTTGACCGAAAGGTTGATCACACCTGCGCGCTCGGCCAATGTCTCTCCGATAGCCGCAACCACTATGGGCGCGGAGGCGGTGAGGACTCCTGCCAACCCGATGACGATGGTGCTGCCGTCCATCACGTTTCCCCCGAGGCAGAAAGCGGGGCCTCGAGCGTTGTGGGGGCGGCTATTCTCATGCGAACGCGCCTCATGTAGCGCTGGCGGGCTCCCTCGACCAGCAAGACGAAGAGAACCAAGGCTCCCTGCAAAACTCCGGACAATGTCGAGTCGAGCTTGAGCACTATAGGCAACTGGATGCTGCCGATGTTGAGGGCCGCGAAGAATAGAGCGACAGGCGCGACCCAGATGGCGCGGTACGCGATAAGCATGCCGATCATAAGCCCCATGAATCCGTAGCCGCTAGAGATGGCGGGAATGAGCCGGTGGTATACGCTGGTCACCTGGATCGCGCCTGCCAAGCCGGCCAGTCCCCCGCAGAACAGGAACGCCAGCAGCCCATACTGCCAAGTGGGCACACCCAGGAGGAAGGCTGCTCTCGTGTTCTTGCCGACCGCCTTGAGGCGGAGCCCGAAGTAGGTCCGCTCGAGCAGCACGAAGACAAGGATGACCGCCAGAATGCCCAGCCCAAGCGACCAGGGGCTCACGCGTAAACCGGCCATGGTAGGTAGGCCAAGCCTTTCGGGGAAGGGCTCCGTCCCGCTCATGGAGCCGATGCCGGGGCGCTTCCAGGGGCCGAAGATCAACCAGAGTGTGAGAGCAGTGGCGACGAAGTTGAGCCCGAGCCCCCCAAAGATCTCATTGACGCCGCCGAACGTCTTGAGGACGCCCGCTAGGACAGCCCAAAGAGCACCTCCGACTACTCCGGCGAGGATAGCGAGCAGGATGATGACCACAGGGGAGATCGCGGTATCTTGAAGGAGGCGTAGGACCCAGGTGGTGAGGACCGCACCGAGGACGATCTGCCCCTCAACCCCGATGTTCCACAAACCGGCGGCAAATGTCACGAGGACCCCCGCTGCGGCAAGTAACAGGGGCACCCACGCAACCAGCACGTTGGAGAAGCTGGTCACGGAGCCAACGGCGCCCAGGAATACCTGCTTGTAGGCTTCGAAGGGAGGCGCGCCGGCCACGAGAAGGATGCAGCTGGTTAGAAGAAATGCCAGGATGAGGGCGCCAATCTGCAGGCCGAAGTTGATCCAGGCGTCTCCTGTTAGCAGGCTTCTCAACCGGGTCGGCGTGGAATGAGAGGTCCTGGCGTCAGACACTGCCGCCCCCAATGAGGCGACCCAATTCCTCGACGCTCGTCGAGTCGGCATCCAGCGGAGTGGACACACGCCCGGCAAAAAACACCAGAATGCGGTCGCTGTAACGCAGAAGCTCGTCGAGGTCACTGGATGAGAAGATGATGGCCCCACCCGCATTGCACCGTTCTTTGAGCTTCCTCCACACGTAGATCACTGACTCGATGTCCAGGCCGCGGGTGGGATGCTCCAGCAGCATCAACTTGGCCTCTGGCTTCATAATGGCAAGTAGGGCCCGTTGCTGGTTACCTCCTGAAAGCGATTCCGCGGTGTTGGACGGGGTACCGCGGATGTTGAACTCGGCAATGCGTTCCTGCGCGATACTGCGCCCCTTCTCGCGGTCGATGAAGAATCCCGGCTTTCTCTGAGTGAGCAGGAAATGATCCGTTAGAGTTAGCCCGGCTATGAGGCCCTCCTCGAGCCGAGCCGCGGGAACGTAGGCCACACCGTTCCTCTTGAAGTAGTGGTAAGGCTTGCCGGCAAGTTCTTGACCGAGCATCGTGACGCGTCCTTCAACGGGAGGGAGCAGACCGGCACAGGCCTTGAGAAGAAGGCTTTGGCCGCTGCCTTCCATGCCGGCGAGCCCGATGGTCTCAGTCTCGCGGACCTCCAGGTCGAGCCCCTCGAGCCTTATTCGGCCTCTTTCCACCGCCAGCGATGACAGCTTGAGAATAGGACCTCCGGGAGCACAGGCGGCGCGAGCTCCAGGAGTGACCTCCCGCTCGAATATCATGTTCACGAGCTGCCTGACTGAATACGGGGGTGTCGCTTCTCCAACCAGGCGCCCCTGCTTAAGCACCGCGACTCGTGTGCATAGTTCTTGGATCTCCTCGAGCTTGTGGGACACAAATATCACTGTCTTGCCCCGCTCGGCGAGACGGCGCAGCGTGCTGAAGAGCTCGGCCTTCTGGGCTGCGCTGATGCCCGTAGTGGGTTCATCGAGGATGAGTACCCGGGCCCCCAGCCATAGCAGCCGCATGAGCTCCACTTGTTGCCTTTCGCTGACAGTGAGGGAAGAGACGTCGGCTTTCAGATCGAGGGCGAGGCCAACGGAGCGGGCGTGTTCCGCCAGTGAGGCCCTCAACTGTGAGCGATGGAGGCGAATGCCCCCTGGAGCTCCGATGAGCAGGTTGTCGGCCACTCTCATCGCGGGGAAGTCAAGAGGGTCTTGATGCAGCATGCCCACACCAAGGCGCAAGGCATCGGCCGGCGACTTCATCGCGACCTCTCGTCCGTCGAGTAGTATGGACCCGTTGTCGGCCGGCTGGAACCCGGAAAGAATCTTCATAAGAGTACTCTTGCCGGCTCCGTTCTCACCCAGGATGCCCTGGATGGTCCCGGCAGGCACAGACAGGCTAATGCCGTCGTTCGCTTTGATGGGCCCGAAATGCTTCCGGATATCTAAGAGTTGGACTTCCATCCGCGTCAGCGCGAGAAGGGGAGACCACTCGGGTCTCCCCTTCTCAAGACGAACGTTGTGTCTCTAGTCTGATGACTATTCAGATACGCTCTGGCCTTCCATGCCTTGGAGTAGTTGCGGGAGATACCAGATCTGCTGGTCGGTGGCGACTTCACCGTCCTTGAGGTAGGGAGCGCCATCTTGAAGGTTGAGGGGGCCGGTCCATAGGTTCAGACCGCCGGCCAAGGCCTTTGTGAAGTCATCTACTTTCGCGGAGGCATCGGCCGAGAGACCCTCGCCCTTTTTGAAGCCCACGATCGAGGTGTCCGGATTGTTGATATCCGTCCAATCGGGGGCGAGCCACTGCCAGAAACTGGACCACTGACCTTCACGGGCGGCGGTAACGTACTGGAGGTACGCCGGGCCCCAGTTGAAGTAGGGTACGCCCAGCGCGACCGTGGGAGCTTCATCCAAGGCACCCACATAGTCATACGGTATGGCCCACACTTTCTTGCCGGCCTCGGAGAGCCTGCCTGCCTCAACCAAGGCCTCCGTCGTATCAATGCCGGACACGACCACGTCAAAGCCCTGGTTGTAGAAGTTGTCCGCGACCTGAGTGGGATCCGAGGTGACGCCGGGGATGTTGAACCAAAAACCGATCCAGTTCACCGTGAATTTCAGGTCGGCCGGGTTCTTCTTCAACAACTCGGTCCAGGCATATTTGGCGCCCAAGTAGACGGATGCCGCCAGTCGCCGGGTTTCGTCATTGATCAGCGGGCCCAGGTACCCGATCTTGCCCGTCTGGGTGGTGAGCGCCGCTGCGACTCCCGCGATCATCTTGCCATATTCCATTTTGCCCATCACGTCGCTGAGATTGGGCAGATTCTGATAATCCTTGCCGTCTTTCCACGCCCCGTCGCCGGAAGCGAAGACCACCGGGATATTCGGGTGGTTTCTGGCGAACGCATAGGCGCCATCTTTCATGTCGTCAGAGGTGAAGAAGATCATCTGCGCGCCCTGGTTGACCAGGTCCTCGGCCAACTGGTCGGGAGTAGTGCCCGGACGGTCTGAGGTGTTGGCCTTGTCGACATAGATCATCTTGGCGCCCGGTAGCTTGGATTCGACGTAGGTGCCGGCCTCGTAGTGAGCCTGGCTCCAGCCATGGTCGTTGTACGGTCCTACAAACAGCATGCCAAATACGAATTCCTGCGATGTTTGGCCTGCCGTCGTGGTCGTCGATTCCGTTGCCGCCGTGCTCGTGGAGGTCGTAGATGGCGCAATGGTGGTGCTGGTCGTAGACTCTTCTGGTGTCGACCCACAAGCGGCCGCAAGAAGCGCCACAGTGAGGATAAGCGCCGCGAATGTGCCGCACAGGAGAACGCGGCGGAATCTGGATATAGGCATTGGGAAAAGCACCTCACACTTCTCTCACGTTTGCTGAAACCTGCTCGATCTATCGGATGCGACCCGCGGAACCGCCGTCAGACCTCCTCCTTTCCCCTGCCAAGCGCCGTCCAATTCCCACCGGTTTATCATCTTGAACTCGGGACTCCGTTGATCTCCATGCGGAGGTCGACAGCAGCCGGGGACTTCCGCATCGATTCCAAGGAATACAATCGATTCCCTGCCCTGGGTGAGCGCGCCGGGGGTCACCCACGGGATGTGCGTTTCCTCCCTTGGGAACGTCACGGACGATGATGCCCTTCGTGGCGGCCACCATCCGGAGATTCTCCACCCGTACTCCCTCGCCCTCCGTCGCCCAAGTGCGCGGACTCGGTTCCCCGCGACCCTTCCAGGCTAACACACGCGGGCGGGGGCATTCCACAGGGTGGAGCAGGGGGGCAGTGCGGCTCCGCCGGAACCTCTACCAACTGCACCAGGCCGGGTGTCCGCTCAGGAGCGGTACTTCTCGGCCGGACGCCGCTCAGGCACAGTCAAATGAGGAATGCGGCCTTCATTCCATTCCTTCGACACGTAGAGCTGGCAGTAGCAGCTCCCGTACTCGGCCACGTCCGGCTCGCGGTAGACACACGGGCAAGTGATGTCCCGGTCCCACTCGCGGTCTCCTGAGGCGAGCCGGCAGGGACAGCACATATATCCATAGCGCTCTCGGTTGAGAAGGAGACCCTTGAGCAGGTCCATCACCATCTCGTGGTCGTTGTCGAAGTAGTACCCCTTCGGCTCATTGACTTTCTTCAGGCGCTCATAGAGTTCTTGGGGAGTGGTCACAGTCCCAATGCCTCCAGGATCTCATTCTCTCGGTAGCCGACGATGACCTTGTCACCTACCAGAAGTGTGGGGAACGCGCACTGGGGATTCACCTTACGAACGTCGTCTAGAACCTTGTTCATCTCGTCTTTGGGCAGGAGATCCACATCGACGAAGTCGTACTTGACGCCCTTTTCGTCGAGGAGTCTTTTCGTGTTCTTGCAGTGCCCGCAAGTGCTCAGTGCGTAGAGGAAGACCTTTGGCTGTTCCATTTAGGCGCCTTTCCGGTATGAGTAGCCATGCATTCAGGGGTTGACCCCTGATTCTAGCTACCCCTACTGTCCAAGGACTATTCCTTGCTCGAGACGGTATCGAGCAAGTTTGCGCCTCAGCAGATCGAGGGCGGAAAGGGAGGCGCGCTCTCTTATCTGTTCCCTGCGACCGAAAAGGCGCAACCGTTCAACCTCGACAACCCCTCGTATTGCGCATCCGATATAGACCAGCCCGACGGGCTTTTCTTCCGTGCCCCCTCCCGGACCGGCGACGCCCGTGACTGACAAAGCGCAATCGGTGGCAAGCAATGATGCGACCCCTCTGGCCATAGCCTCCGCGACGTCTGCGCTCACGGCTCCCTGCTGGGCAATAAGGTCATCCCGCACGCCCAGGATCCGAGTCTTAGCCATATTGTCGTAGGAAATGACGCCGCCCACGAAATAGTCGCTGCTTCCGGGTACCTCTGTCACTCTCTTGCCCAGTAGCCCTCCAGTGCAGGACTCCGCTACCGACAAGGTCAGACCCGCCCCACGCAGCAGGCTACCGACCATCTCGGGTAGGCCCTCGCAGTCGACCCCCAGTACCCGCTCGCCCAACAACTCGACGATGCGACTCTGAGTGGACTCGAGCGCGGCGGAGCTTTCGGGCGAATTCGTCGCCCGCAGGATTACCCATAAGCCATCGAGCTTCGCGCGAGTGCCGATCTCCACCAGAGAGCCCCGCCAGTCGAATTCCTTCAAAAGGTCCGCCACTGCGGACTCGCCGATACCGAAAGTCCTGATCCGCCTCACCACGTGGCCGCCAACTCCCAGTGAGTCGACGTGCTTCCGCAGGGAGGGTTCGACGGTGGCGTCCCACATCTCCTGGAGCTCCCACGGGACCCCCGGCAAAGCTGCCACAAGGGTTCGCCCGTGATGCAGTATGAAACCGGGCGCAGTACCGGATATGGGTATCACCGTTGCTCCGTGCGGTAGCAGCGCTTGTTTGCGGTTGCTGTCTCCCATTACGTAGCCTCGGGACACGAAGCGGTGGCGTATTTCCTCGAGCAGTTCCGGATGGAACTCCAAGGGGAGATCCAAACCTTCAGCCACTGCCTCGCGGGTGAGGTCGTCATCCGTCGGACCCAAGCCGCCGGAGAGAATGAGCACCAGCGGCTCGCGCTCCAGACTCTCTTTGATAGCCCCGGCGATCGCCTGCAGATCGTCGGTGATGCACAGAGCCCGGTTGGCGAAGACGCCCAAGTCGAGCAGCTTCTCTCCCAGGAATGCCTGGTTGGTGTTGAGGGCGTCCCCCCGCAACAACTCATCGCCGGTGAAGATCATTTCCCCATAGGCACCCATCGCCGCTCCGTTTCGCATTGTCGCCTGTCGGCCGATCCTTCCCAATGCCCCCGCAGACGTGTATCATACCGTCCCAATCCGGTTCCGGCCCCCGGCCCCAACCGGGATTTGCCTTAGTAGATGCGCTGATGGAGACGGACGGGATGCCAAGCGGGGAACAACGATTGACGAAACGCGCTGGTTTCACCTGCGGCTTAGCCTCTGCTCATTCCTGGATCCATCAGCGCGACTGTGGTCCCTCTTTCGGCTGGCAGCCCCTGTGGTTCTAGCCCCTCGCTTGGCGAGGGGCGCCTCCAGCGGTCCCGTGCTTTGCATGTCGCCGGGGCCTTCATCAGACGCTAAGCGCGTCGTTTGCTGGCAAGTGACCATCAAAAGGGGATAGTGCAGTGCAAGACCCAATCGACAACGTGAAGTTTGACTCTCGAGGCCTCGTTCCCTGCGTGGTCCAGGATTGGAACACGGGGGAGGTCCTGATGCTTGCCTACATGAACGAAGAATCCCTGCGCAGGACGCTCGAGACGGGGTTCACTTGGTTCTTCAGCCGCTCCCGCAATGAGCTGTGGAACAAGGGCGGCACCTCGGGACATGTTCAGAAAGTGCGGGAGCTCCGCTTCGATTGCGACGGGGACACGCTGCTCGCCATTGTCGAGCAAACAGGCGTGGCCTGCCACACGGGCGATTTCACCTGCTTCGACGGCCGATGGCTCAGCTCCCCAGCCGGAGAGCATCCCGTCTTTCTCGCTCGCCGAGAGGGATAGGCAGCCATGACACCCGGTGGAATCGATACCACGCCTTCACTTGACGAGGCGGGGGCGCTCAGCGCGACCTACAATGTAGTCCCAGTCGCCCACCAGTTTCTGGACGATACGGAAACCCCTGTTTCTGCTTTCTTGAAACTCAGGCAAGTGGCCGGTTGTTTCCTTCTAGAAAGCGCTGAGCAAGGACTCCGCCAAGGCCGGTACTCTTTCTTAGGAGTGAAAGCGTGGGAGAGTATCCGGCTGAATGGGGACAGAATCGCGGTACGACGTGGGGGACTGGACACTCACTACAATCTGAAGGACCATGGTGGCGACCCGTTTTCGTTCATGGCCGGTCATCTGTCGCGCTACCGCGTCCCGCCCCTGCCGGCCCTGCCTCCCTTCATAGGAGGAGCAGTCGGCTACTTCGGCTACGACTGTGTCCGCCACGTGGAAAAGCTGCCTGAGTCGCCTCGCGATGATCTGGGTCTCCCCGATATGGCCTTCTTGCTCACGGACGTGATCGTTGTCTTCGACCACCTGCGGCACACGATCACACTGCTGACCAATGTCTTTCGCGATGAAGAGCCTCACTTCGAGAAAGCCTACCGGGCTGCTGTGACGCGACTGGCCGAGGTGAAGAAGCGTTTGCGCTCTCCCATTCCCGCGCCAAACTGGAGGCTGGGCCGTGCCGCTCCGCTTGAAGTCCCTGTCACCTCCCGGTTCGAGAAGACGCGCTTCCTCGAAGCCGTCGAGCGCATCCGCGAATACATCCACGCCGGGGATGCTTTCCAAGTGGTCCTGTCACAAAGGTTCGAGCGTGCTGTAAACGTGAGCGGGTTCTCCATCTACCGGGGGTTGCGTGCGGTAAACCCCAGCCCTTATATGTACTACATGTCTTTTCGCGATTTCGAAGTCGTGGGTTCGAGCCCTGAGCCTTTGGTGACCGTTTCTCGTGGTAGGGCAGAGACCCGTCCGATAGCGGGCACCCGGCCCCGAAGCTCGGATCCGGATAAGGACTCGGCTCTTGCCGAGGAGATGCTCGCGGACGAGAAGGAGCGTGCGGAGCATCTGATGCTGGTCGACCTGGGCCGGAACGATCTCGGCCGCGTGAGTCGCCCGGGGACCGTCAAGGTGGATGAATTCATGGAGGTGGAGCGGTACAGCCACGTGATGCACATGGTTTCCTCTGTGACAGGCGATCTGGCGGATGGGGTCACTTCCACCGATGCTTTACGGGCCGTCTTCCCCGCGGGGACTGTTTCCGGAGCCCCCAAAGTGCGGGCCATGGAGATCATAGATGAGCTGGAACCTACGCGCAGGGGGCCGTACGCGGGAGCCATAGGGTATTTGAGCTACTCGGGCGACTTGGATTCCTGTATCTACATCCGCACGATTCTCGTGCGGGACGGGCGGGCATATGTCCAGGCCGGCGCAGGCATCGTCGCTGATTCGGACCCCGAGCGCGAATACCTGGAAACAGTCAACAAAGCCAGGGCTCAATTCCGAGCCATCGAAGTGGCGGCCGCTCAAGAGGAGTGGGAGTAAAGCATGATGATGATGGCCATGCCCCATGCGAAGGCCATGGGGCATAGAATAAACCTTAAGCAAAGCTTCAATCTTAATGAGAACCGCAGCATCTTTCCTGTGCCGGATCTGAGCGACCTCCGGATCCTGGTCTTGGACAACTACGACTCCTTCACGTACAACCTGGTGCAGTATCTAGCCGAGATCTCGGCGGCGGAGGTGAGGGTGTTCCGCAATGACCAGATCTCGGTGCGCGGAGTGCGCGAGGAACAGCCGACGCACATCGTGGTTTCGCCCGGGCCATGCACACCCGACGAGGCCGGGATCAGCATGGATGCCGTTGCCGACATGGCCGGGGAGTGTCCCATCCTTGGGGTCTGTCTGGGACATCAGTCCATCGGACAGGTGTACGGGGGGCGGATCGTCCGCGGGCGAGCTCCTGTCCACGGGAAGACCTCCATGATCCACCACGACGGCCGGACTATTTTCTCCGGCCTCCCGGATCCCTTCGTGGCAACGCGCTATCACTCGTTGGTGGTGGACCCGGATCTGCCATCCGCACTTGAGCTCTCTGCCTGGACCTCGTCCATGCCCTCATGGCCACGCACCACTAGGGCGCGCTCGCAGCCACTGCAGGCGAGCGCGCCGGCAAGAGCATCCAGATGTTCCGCGGAGCTTACGCCCACCAGTTGCCTACCGGCACCCGCCGGATTTGTCAGCGGACCCAGAAAGTTGAACACGGTGCGCACGCCAAGGGCTCGCCGGATGGGAGCGATCCTCCCGGCGGCCGGGTGGTAAATCGGGGCAAGCATGAAACCTATGCCCACCGTGCCGATGCTCGCTGCAACCTCATCGGGACCCAGGTCGATGCGTACGCCGAGAGCCTCGAGGACATCGGCCGAGCCGCAAAGGGAGCTGGCTGCCCGGTTCCCGTGCTTCGCCACTTTGACCCCCGCCCCTGCAGCGACGAACGCGGCCGTGGTCGAGATGTTGAACGTCCCCAGGCCGTCACCACCGGTGCCGACAATGTCGAGAAGAGCCGCCGGCTCTGCCGTCCGTACCCGCACGGCAAGACGGCCCATAGCATCAATCATGCCGGCGATCTCTGCGGCGGTCTCGCCCTTTACACGCAAACCCATCAGGAGAGCCGCTGCCGCCGCGTCACCTGCCGTCCCATCGACTATTTGCTCCGAAGCGTCGGCGGCCTCCGCCCGTGTAAGGTCTTGTTTCTCCGCCAACCGGTTGAGGATCTCGGCGAATGAGCACTGAATATGAGGGGCGCTTGGGCCGGCCATCATCTGCCGTCCCACCGGGCCTCACGCCTCTGCAGAAAGCTTGCCAGCAGTTCTTTGCCCACCACGGTCAGAAGACTTTCGGGGTGGAATTGCACACCCTCCACCACCAGCTCTTTATGGCGTACTGCCATGACCACCCCGTCCTCGGTCCAGGCAGAGAGCTCAAGTGCGGATGGCAGATCCGGGTCCACCACCAACGAGTGATAGCGCGTTGCCACGAAG
>JAMDEO010000069.1 GCA_023483915.1 Actinomycetota bacterium | reverse complement strand
TCGTTGTCGGAAATACAAGGTTATCCCTACAAATCGGCTCTCTTTGAGACTGGTCGCAGACACGAGAACCTACGGGGTTGCGCGGTCGCAGCCAAGATCTTGTGGATCGAACGGCTGTCGGTCAACTCGTTTCAGGTTCAAGGATGCGGTTAAGCGGGTAGGAGACTCCGCGCCTTGGCGTCGAGTGCCGCCAATGTACTTAACTTATGATAACTATTCTCAAGTGATAGATTATTAGTATCATGTCTCATCACTTCAAAGATCTCAGCTTGCTCATGCCGGTCATCAGGCACGCTATGGCCCACTTGGGGATAGAGCAAACCCCAACCGGGAGGGCCCTGGGGCTTACAAATGGCCGCATGATGGCGCTCGCCGCGGCCGCCGGGCCAGAGGGCTGCTCGATGTCGGCCCTGGCCGCCCGGCTCGGGCTTCCTTCGCCCCTGGCCACTCGGGTGGCGGACGACCTCGCGCGGAAGGGGCTGGTGGAACGATGGGGAGACCCGAACGACCGCCGCCGAGTGCTGCTTCATCTCACGGAACGAGGGGATGACGCGTTGCATAAGGTGCACGCCGAGGCGGAGCGGCTGGTGGCCAGTGTCCTCGGCAGAATGACAGAGAGCGAGACTGAGGCGCTCCTTTCTGGTCTGCGTGCCTTTCTGCGCGAACTCCACGAGCCTTTGGCTGGTGGCGCTCCGCCGGTTGTGCCAGCCCACGATCATGGCTTCTCAACAGACGAGGAGTAGAGAGATGGATCAGAACCCGACGAAGACCACCGGCATCGTCCTGCACCGCGGCCGATTGTACGATCTCTTCTTTGGCCCGTTCGTTCGGCTCAGTGACACTGCCGTTCTTGATCTCGCCGAGGTTTCAGCTGGCGACCGCGTACTGGACATAGGAACAGGTCCCGGCTATCTCGCCCTTGCTGCTTCTCGCAGGGTGGGGCCGAAGGGCCTCGCTGTCGGCATAGATGCGTCGCCCGAAATGATCGAACGCGCGCGGGAACGCGCAATGAGAAGGCGCTCGTCTGCCGAGTACCGGGTTGCCGCCGCCGAATCCTTGCCGTTCGATGATGGCACGTTCGATGTTGTCGTCAACCGCCTTGTCTTTCACCATCTGGTCGGCGATCTCAAAGAGCTGGCGTTAGGTGAGATCGGCCGGGTGCTCAAGCCGGGCGGGCGCCTGCTCATCGCAGACATGTCCTCGCGCGCGGCGCGAGGCGGTCACCACCTAGCGGCGCACATCTTGGGCACCCATCCGGAGGCCGAAAGGCACCTGGAGGAACTTGTAGCGGACGCGGGGTTCATCAAGGTTAGGTCGAGCAGACTTATGCACGGACTGCTCGAGGCCGTCTTTGCCCGCAATCCCGAGAGGAATCTGGCGTAGTCGTATGGCGCGACGCCCAAGTGGTCGCAGGCGCTTCCTGGCGTCCAACGATCGGATACGTGGGCCGGCACTTGCCATAGCCGCCGCCGTCAGCTTCGCCTTGAGTGTGCCCCTTGGCAAGTGGCTCCTTGGAGAAATGGGGTCCTTCTCGTTGGCCGGCATCCTCTATCTAGGTGCGGGTCTTGCGCTCACGCTTTACCGCCTGCTGACGGAAAGGAGAGATCCTGCCGTGCGCAACGACACTTCACTTGAAGTGTCCATTTCGCTCCGCCGCAGTCGTTTTGCTCTAGCCGGAGCCGTTGTGAGCGGGGGAATAGTCGCGCCGGCCCTTCTTCTGTACGGTCTTGTCTCACTTGCCGCGGCTTCCGCTTCGTTGTTTCTATCCTTGGAAGTCGTGTTCACCGCTCTTCTTGCCGGGGTCATCTTTCACGAGCACGTGGCCAGGCGAGTGTGGCTAGCTGTTGCACTCATGGCTGGGGCATCGACTCTTCTTGCCTGGACGAACGGAGGCTTCTCCTGGTCGCTCTCCGTTCTGTTCATCGTCCTGGCCACCCTCTTCTGGGGACTCGACAACAACCTGACCCGCGAGATCAAGGGCTATTCACCGCTCCACATAGCGCAGGTAAAGGGACTGATAGCGGGGAGCGTCAATCTCCTCATCGGCGTCTTTGCGCTTCACCAAGTGCCTAGGATGATCGGAGTTGCAGCGGGGCTTGCCCTGGGCGCAGTCAGCTACGGGTTGAGTCTCGTGTTCTTTGTGCGGGGGTTGCGAGTTCTTGGTTCGGCACGCACAGGGGCCTACTTCGCGTCGGCGCCGCCTATTGCGGCCCTGCTCTCAATGGTCATCTTTCTCGACAGCCCGGGTTTTCGTCTGCTGGGGGCCTTTGTTCTCGTCATTGCGGCAACTCTAGTCATGATCACCGAGAAGCACGTCCACGCTCATGCCCACGGCGGAGAAGTTCACACGCATGTGCATTGGCCGGACGAGGAGCATCGGCACGAGCACTAGCGAGCGTTCGGACCTGCTTGCGGTGGCCAAGTCTTCTCAATCCAATGTCTCCAGCAGGTTCGTGATCTCGCCTGGCAGCTTCAAGAGTTGTCCACTTAGGTCCACTCGGTTGCCAGGTGTCACAAATACGGCGTTTCCCCTTGAAATAGGCTACTCTTGCTGTCCGGTCGTCTACCCGATCGCTCGCCGCCCTTTTACGCCCGATTTGCGGTGGGAGTTCTGGCTCAAGCGCTCCAACGGAAAGCGGTGGCCACCCCGCAGGGCCGATGAGCCTGCTCTTCGCACGCGCCGATCCCCGCGGGAACAGCGCTTCATTCACCGCGGCATCGAGGGGCTCGGCGCGACATGCGGGGAGCAACTCAGTCGTCGATTGGCTCAATACCAAGTTGCTTGGCTTGCTCGAGGCCGTCCTTCATGGCCTTGAGAGCCTCCGGGGAGTGTCCCTGCCAATCCGTGACCTCGCCCGTGACCCGTAGCGCCTCTCGGGAGCGGTATGACTTCGTCGGGTTACCCGGATATTTCTTGTTCGTCAGATTGGGGTCATCCATGATTGGGCCGGTGGGTTCCACTATGTAGATTCTGCCGGGTCCTTCGCCGAGTGCCAGCTCCGCCCCCCAGATGGCCGCATTCAGAGTGCCGGTCAGGTAGACGTAATTCGTTACCCGATCCTGTTTGCCAAAGTTGGGGGAACGACCGGGCTTGATCAGGTCTCCCGGCTTCAGGTCGGCCTTCGTGCCATGGTAGAACCGCAACGGGTGTCCCTGCCAATCTGTGACCTCGCCCGTGACCCGCAGCGCATAGCTAGAGCGGTATGACTTCGCCGGACCCGGATAATTGTTGTCCGTCAGATTGGGGTCATCCATGATTGGGCCGGTGGGTTCCACTATGTAGATTCTGCCGGGTCCTTCGCCGAGTGCCAGCTCCGCTTCCCAGGCGGCCGCATCCAGGGTGCTGGTCAGGTGGACATAGGTTGTTAACCGATCCTTTTCACCGAAGTCAGGGGAGTGGCCGGGCTCGATCAGGTCTGCCGGCTTCAGGTCGGCCTTCGTGCCATGGTAGAACCGCCGCGAACTCAGATCGTCGGTGACTGTCACCGGCTCGCTCCTTTCATGCTTGTACGGCCGCGCTGCCGCGCGCCAGGGGCAGCTCCGCCGGCGTCGACAACACACGCGTTTCGAGACACCTATTTCCGTGCTTTCCGGCGTGCGGTCGTTGATTGTACGGCACGACCCGGGACTTGCGGCAAGCCCCCTAGCGCGGGGTATACTAAAAGCGGAAAGTCCGCGGAGTTGCTGTTTCCTTCTCGCGTGACGAGAAGCTGTTCGCCCTCCGCAGCACGGCCCCCTCGACTGTGGTCTAGTGCGCCAGCGTTCTCATCGAGTTCCGTGGCGCCGCCCGGCGGCAACATGCCGACCTACTTCACTCGGTACCCTTCGGGCTTGTCCGTCGTAATGGTATGGACGGCGTCCGGCGCCTGGGTGGCCGGCGCCGAGCCCAACTGGCTGTAGGTGACGGTGTGGACGTAGTCGCTCCTATAGGTGATGAAGAGGATGGGTTGGTCGCTTCCTTCAAGGGACCTATCCCGCAACGTAGGGGCTGCGGGTGAGGGTGACGACGGGCGGCGCGTCGCGTCCGTCTCGCCGTTGCTACCTAAGAGCGCCCCAACATGTCTTGGCGCCGGGCGAGATACTCGTCCCGATCGATCTCGCCCCGGGCATACCGCGCATCAAGGACGTCCAGCGCGGAGCTTCTCGGCGCCGGTGCGCTGTTATTGACCCAGCCCGCGACACTGCTCGACGGGCCAGACGCTCTCACGAGCAGGTAGATGCCTACCACTATGAGCGCGACAAACGCGATCATGCCAATACCCATGATCCAACCTCCCGCGGCGTTCCAGCCGCCGCCCCAATACATCATCTCCCGGCTCCTTCTCGGATATGATGGCTCCCACTTCGCCATCGGCGTTTGGAGTTGTGGCAAGTATCTCCAGGCAGTATTGAGCCCCGGTAAGGGAAATGTAAAGGTCTTGTGAAGCGCCGAGGCCGATTGGTGGCCATCCGCCTCATGGGAGCGGTTGTTTCGGTATGGGGCAGTAGGGGCGTCATCCGAATGGAGCGGCCTCTCTTCTTCGGAAAAAACGCTAGACTCGTCGTCCCTTAAGGCTCTCAAGAAGAAGATCGGTTGTCCCGGCCAGAGCCAAACCGACTACGTGGTCTCCCTTTTCGAGCACTCTATCTCCCCTGGGAACAAGGACCGTACCTCTGCGGACTATCGAAATGACGACAGCCTCAGGCGGAGGATTTACCTCTCTCAGCGTCCTGCCGACCGCGAGATCACCCTCTTCCAGGTCCACCTCGACGGGCTGCAGGCCGAACACGCTCTGGGCCCGACGACGTTCAAAGCTTATGAAACGGCGGTCTCTGGCCGAGATTGCCTGGGCATACGAGCGAATAATATCGAGCCGGGAAAGCACTCCGATCGGAGTGTGAGGAGGCTGATCCCCGACAACGGGGACATATTCGAGGTCGAGCATCCCCGCGCGCTTGACGAGCTCATCCAAGCTTTCGTTCTCTTGCGCCGTTCTAGGGTTGCGGCTGTAGATGTCTTCGACCTTGGCCGCGAGATCTCCCCCGACGAGCGCGCGCTCGAGATCAGCGACGGTAACAAGGCCGAGCAGTTCCCCCTTTGCGCCGAGCACGACGGCGGCGCGCCGGTCGGCGCGCTCGAAGAAGTCTTCCAGGTCGGCGAGCGACGTCTGGGGACTCACATGGCCTGCCTCATCGAGTGGCGTCATGGCCTCTGATGCCGTCACCGGGCTGACATGACGGGTGCCCCTTTGGCCCATGAAGTCTATCCCTCGTCGCACCAGCTTGAGCGTGTAGATGCTCTCCGGCTCGAAGCGCGCCGCGATAAGGGTGGAGACCACCGTCGCGAACATCAGGGGAAGCATCACTTTGTAGTCGAGGGTCATCTCGAACACGATCACTATGGCTGTCACGGGTGCCCGAGCCGCCCCGGCGAAGACGGCCGCCATGCCGACCAGCGCGTATGCGCCACTTCCCGCGCTTGCCGTGGGGAAGAGCGCATGCATGACTCGGCCGTAGGCACCGCCCAGCATGCTGCCTATGAAAAGCGCCGGAGCGAAGACGCCCCCGGAGAAGCCCGAAGCGAGGGTAAGGGAGGTGGCCGCGATCCGCATGAATACGAGGGCTATGAGTAGGCCCAGGCTGAAGCCGCCGCGCAGAACCTCGGTCATTGCCGGGAAACCGGTGCCGAACACCTGAGGGAAGAAGTAGCCGATCAGTCCGATCGTTATCCCGGCAACGGGGGCTTTTAACCACGTCGGGAACGACCACTTATCGAACAGATCCTCGGCAGCGTACAGCGAGCGGACGAACAGCAGGGCAGCGAAAGCCGCAAGGATGCCGAGCCCAAGATACATAAGTAGCTCCCAGTTGCTGACTGAAGCCCAGGCCGGGACCTGGAAGGCGGGGAAATTACCCAGGAAGAGGCGCACCACGGCCGCAGAGGAGACGGCGGCGAATACCATACTGCCCACGGAGGTGACGGTGAACTCACCCGCAAGTACTTCGAAGGTGAACATCACCCCGGCGATGGGGGCATTGAACGTTCCGGCAATGCCCCCGGCCGCACCGGCTGCCACGAGAGTGAGCAGGCGGGCTCGGTCCAGTTTGAGACGTTGGCCGAACACCGAGCCGATGGCTGCCCCGATCTGCACGATGGGGCCCTCACGGCCGGCCGAGCCTCCCGAACCGATGGTGATGGCCGAGCCGACGGTCTTGACCAAGATGAGCATCGGCTTCATGCGTCCGCCCTTGGTCTCGATGGCGGTCATCACCTCCGGCACGCCGTGCCCCTTCGCTTCCGGCGCGAGGAAATGTACGAGGGGGCCGACGATCAGTCCGCCAAAGACCGGAAGAATGATTACGTAGTAGCCACCGAGGAAGGGAAAGGCGTGCGCTCCGCCGTCGAAAAAGAAACGCTGGCAGTATTCTATGGCCTTGATGAAGGCAACCGCACCAAGCCCCGTGCCCGCCCCGACGATCGCGGCGAGAGCCGCGGTGGAGGCCGTGCGAGAAGACCAGAACCTTTGCAGCAAACGGAAGCGGGAGCCGGGGAATGGCCCGCTCGCCCTCCGGCCCTGTCTGTTGCGTGATTCTGGTGTCTGCATTGTCGATGAGTTTACACTGTAAGCAACGGCAAGGAACAAGGGAGAAACGCAGTACGAGTGGTCGAACGTTGGGAAGGAATTGGTTAATGTCTTATCCGCGGCCAAAACGCCTCAATCGCCAACGCATCGCAGAGGCGGCCCTTGAGATCATAGATCGCGAAGGCTTGCCCAGCCTCAGCATGCGGCGCATCGGGGCTGAACTGGACGTGGAGGGAATGGCCCTGTATCGGCACTATCCGCAAAAGGACGCCATTCTGACCGAGGTGGTCGACATTGTCGTTGGCCGGCCGGAATATCCTCACACCGACGACTGGCGTAGAAACTTGCGGCTTCTCTCTCTGGATCTTAGGGCCCGAGTCTTGGCCCATCCCAATGCCATGCCGCTCGTGGCGGCGCGGTGGCTGCAGGCTCAAGCCTTGCAGAAAGTCATGCAAGAGGCGAGGTCTGAGGTAGAGCAGTCAGTAAGCGATGCTCAGGCTCTCCTCCACGCTCTAATGAGTTTTGTCCTCGGCTACTGCTGGCTGGAGGTGGGTGCGTTCGTCGGCAGTCTGCCCGACGAAGGCGGATTGACACGTCGGAGCGTGTCTCCCGACCAGTTTCTTGCCGGAAACGATTCAGGAGAAAGCGGGAAAGCGTCTGAGCAGTTTCTGGGCGAGCTTGAGTTCCTGCTTGCCGGCCCGATCGTCCGCCGCCCATAACGGTCAAGTCGCCGGATGTCCGATCGTCCCCGCTCTGCGGTTCGCGACGCCGCCGGTCGCAGTCGCCTCGAAGAACGGCGTAGCTCCAGTGGGTGCGGCGCGTCTTGGCCCTCGGACCACTGGAATAGAACGGCTTGATCCTGGGCACCCAAAAGGCAACCAGTACTGCTGGTGCAAGAGCAAAACCGGGAATAGCCAATAACTGGGGGGAAAAATGTCCGGGCCAAGCCAACTCATTGACGACCTGATTGCCGGAACCCCCGATTGGCGCGGCGCGACTCTTGCGAAGCTCCGCAGAATCATTCATGATGCCGACCCTGGGGTAACCGAGGAAGTGAAATGGCGCCGCCCGAGTAACCCGATGGGCGCGCCTGTCTTTGAGCACAATGGGATTGTGTGCATCTTGGGCGTCCTAAAGGAGAGGGTCAGACTGTCCTTTGCTGAGGGTGCGAGTCTTCCCGACCCACAGCAGCTCTTCAATGCCATGCTCGAAGGCAATAAGGTGCGGGCGATAGACATCTACGAGGGCGACAAGCTCAACGAGACCGCGCTAAAGGATCTAATCAGATCAGGGGTTGCTCACAACCTGGCCAAGGTGAAGCCCGCCAGAGCTCGCAAGAAGTAGGGGGACGCCCGGTGGGCATGGCGGAATCGGCTGGTTCGCCCGTTGGGGCTTTCTCGTCAACAAGCTGATACATTCAGTCCATGAGGACAGAAGTAATTGAAAAGGCGGTCCCTCTCGAACACCTGAGACTTCTTGCGGAGACCGGCTTCGGCGACCTGGTCAAGGTGGTGGTCGATGTCAGGCGGGGAATCATGGCGGTTGGTGGTGAGCTGCATGCAGATGAAGAAGCCCTACTTCTTGAGGCAGGCTCTGACCAGCGTGACCTTTGGGGCATCAACATCTATCCCGATCTCCCCGAAAGCGAGCGCATCGAGTTCGACTCGATGATCAACATACGGCCGGCTCAGAGCAATCGCACACGCGGCATCGATGACTCGGCCATTCGTGAGCGCATTTTGCGGATCATCGAGGAATTGGTGCGGGGATGAGCTCAGCGCGGGGGATACACCACCCAGAGCTGGCCGCCGGGAGGTGGCTTACCTTGTCCCTCCTCGAGCAGCTGGCGAACACGGGGAGCGAGGTGGAACGTGCCTTGAAATGGGCTGAGAAGGGAAATCCCGAATACTGCACACTGGCTATCGAGCGAGCATTGGAACTGCTGGATCTCACGATCGCAGACCCGAAGAACCGGCATCGCCTCAAGGAGATCACCCGTCTTCGTGAGGTGTTGCTCGATTACTTCTTCGGCCCAAACGAGTTTGGATCGTCGCCGGCCAGTTGGCATTCCTACTTTCAGGCATACGGCATGGGAGTCGCGCTCCGCAGGCGGGCCGCTTCTGCTTGATTGCCCGGCACTAACGGCGCCGAACCTGTATCCTTGCATCGTGCTTGCAAGAGGGGTTGGAAACTCTGATTATCACAGGGCCAGCCGCGCTGGCGTCGCCAGTCGAGGCCGCTGGCCCTCACCAGGTTCAAGACGCGATCTACCGCTTGCTCAAGCAGAAATGACCGTCTTTATCGCCGGGGGGATCGGCACCATATGAGGCTCGACGGTGTGACGCATATCGGCATCATCGGTGCCGGCATGATCGGAGACAGCCTGGCCGTGCTCACCACCGGCCACGGTTATCGTACGACGGTGGTCGTTCGCCGTTCGGAGAAGATCCCCGGGTACAAGAAGACGTACGACGAGTACTTCCGCCAGATGATCGACCAAGGCGTCATGCCTGAGAATCAGCTGGCCATCTGCGAGAGGTACCTAAAATACTCGACCGACTTCGCGGACCTTGCCGACTGTGAGGTGATCTTCGAATGTGTCCCCGAGGCCATCGATCTCAAGCACGGTATCTATGCCCGGATCGAGGCGACTTGCCCCAACCTCCAAGCCATCTGTTCCGTGAGCTCGTCGCTCCTGCCAGACAGTCTTGGCGAGAAGGCCACCAAGTACAAGGACCGCATCATTGTCACGCATCCGTTCAACCCGGCTCACATGGTGCCCTTCTTCGAGCTGTGCGGGGGTGCGGCGACGGACCCCGCCGTGCTCAAGTTCGCCAGGGGCTTGCTCGAGTCCCTGGATCGCAAGCCGGTCATCGTGAAAAAGCCGGCTCCCGGCTTCATCGGCAACCGCCTTCAATTTGCGCTGTGGAGGGAAGCCCTCAATTTGGTGGAAACCGGCATCGCGGACCCGAGGGACGTCGACACATGTCTGAATTACAGCTTCTGCCCTCGCTACAGCTCGATCGGCATGTTCGAACACTTCGACAATGGTGACCTAACGCTGAACATGCACACCTGCAACAGCGTTTTCCCATCGCTCAGCAACATGACCGAGGCCCCTCACGCGATCACTGACCGTGTTGCTCGAGGTGATCTAGGGGCAAAGACGGGCGTCGGGTTCTACGATTGGCGCGGCGCGGACATGGAGGCCTACAACAAGCGGGTGAATGCCCCGTATTGGCACTTCATCAGCTGGGACATGCCCACGGAGTAAAGGGAAATCCGCTTCATGGTCTATGACAACAATGACGGCGGCGAGTACGGGAAGTATTTCGTACAAGAGCTGAAAGAGCCGCCAGGCGTGGGTACGCCGGAGTTCCGCGAGCTCTATGAGCAGTTCGCCAGGCGCATACTGTGGATGGATTCAAGCGTGTGCGAGGGCGCTTTCCAGATGAACACCGCCTGGTACTTCGCCCCGGCGCCGAGAGACCCAATCTTCTTCGAGCACGTTCACGACTACGACGAGCTCATCGGCTTCTACGGGAGCAATCCGAGCGACCCCTACGATTTGGGCGGAGTCGTGGAGTTCTCGATACACGGCGAGGCCCACCGGCTCACTCGCTCGACGATGATCTGGTGTCCCGCCGGCGCAACCCACAACCCGATGCGCATACTCGAGGTCAAGCGGCCGATATTCCATTTCTCGGTCGTCATGAATCCGACGTATGAAGGCAAGGCGACCTACAAGTAGCGAGAGCGTGCCGTACTGGGCCTCATAAAAAGGAGCGGCTGGAGAATGGCGATTGTGATCGTCGGCATGCTTGATGAGAGGGAAGAAGCGCTTAGGCTCATCCGCGACCGCGTCAGGCAGAGGGGACAAGAGACCTGTCTCATAGATATTAGCATTGGGTCGGGGGCGATCGTTCCGGCCCTCGAGTGCGAGGTGACGCCGGAGCAGTTGTCTGACCTGGCGGAAGCCGGCGCGGGAGTTGCGGTTGCACGCGGGGACCCGGCGACCACAGTCGCGACGGAGGGTCTGAAAGCCAAGATCCGGGAGCTGCACGCTCGCCGCGAAGTACAAGGTATCATCGCCATTGCCGGTATGACCGGCGCGCTCATTTCCTTGCCCGCGATGATGGAGCTGCCGTTCGGAATGCCGAAGGTCCTCATTTCAGGCGCCACCACCCAGCCGGCTCATGCGGCTAGGTTCGGCGACTTTTTCGCCCGCAGGGATATCACCGTGATGCACACCGTGGTCGACACCGTGGGGATGAATCCCCTGGTCCGCACGCTTGCCCTCAACGGAGCCGACGCCGGCTCGGGGAGGG
>JAMDEO010000089.1 GCA_023483915.1 Actinomycetota bacterium | reverse complement strand
TTCACCTTGGCTATGTCGTCCTATCCGGGATGAGCGGCCGCACGATGGAGACCGGCAACGTCTCGTCGAGCGACGGGAGGGAGCAGACGCTGGTGGCTTTGTACAAGGTCCGGGCGGCGCTGGATGAGGCCGGCAGTTCGATGGAGCATATCGTGAAGACGGTAATCTACCTCAAGGACGTCAAGGACTACGACATCATGCGCGCCACAGAATGGGAGTACTACCAGAAATACGCTCCGGGTCTGATCAAAGAGCCCCCGGCGAGCACTTTCATGCAGCCGGCCTCCCTCGCCCGGGATAACATGCTGGTGGAGATCGACGTCGTGGCGTGCCTCAAGGACCCCGGCGAATAGTCTGGTCAGGGACCTTCCCCACGCCGCTGAAGGAGGCGCTGCCGTGCACCGAGTGCTATTGCCTTTCGAGTTCGCCGAACCCACGACGGTGAGGGGAGCCCTTGCGCTGATTGATGGCGAGAAGACGCGGGCCCTCGCAGGTGGCGTCGACCTGGTGCTCAGGATGAGGCTGCGCCAGGTCCTCCCGGAGAAGGTGGTGAGCCTCCAGAAGTTGCCGCATCTCGACTACGTGCGAGCCGACGACTTGGGACTGGCCTTCGGCGCGCTGGCCAGTCTGCGGCAACTGGAGGCGTCGCGCGCCGTTCGCGAAGGCTGGCCGTTGCTGGCGGAGGCGATCGGTTCGATCGGCTCGGTCCAGGTGAAGGTGCAAGGCACGGGGGTCGGCAATCTCTGCGTCGGCACCCCCGCCTCGGACGTGGCCCCGGCGCTGTATGCGCTGGGGGCGAGGGTCAGACTGACCGGTCTGGCCGACGAGCGGGAAATCCCCATTGAGGAGTTCTTCTTGGATGTAGGAAAGACCGCGGTGCGGCCGCACGAACTGGTCACGGAGATCGTGGTGCCGCGTCCTCCGGCGGGAAGTGGAGCCGCTTTTATGAAACTGGCGAAAACATCGGAAGACATAGCCAAGGTGAATGTGGCCGTGATGGTAAGCGTCGGAGACGGTGCCTACGCAGACGTCTCCATCGCCTTGGGCTCGGTTGCGCCGACTCCTTTACGTGCCGTCGAGGCCGAGAGCCTGCTGCGCATGGCGCCGGTGGGTGAGGCCGCAGGCGTCGGGAACCCTGCCGGCGCGGCGGCTGCGAACCGCGTCAGCCCCGCCCTGGAGGCCACCGGGAACCCCGTCAGCCCCGGTCTGGAGGCCGCCGCGCAAGCTGCGGCCCAGGCTGCGGTCCCAATCTCCGATGTCCGTTCCACCGCGTCCTACCGCAAGGAGATGGTCCGCGTCTTGGTGAAGGACGCGCTCGCGAGAGCTACGGCAAGGGCGCTGGCCGGACGGTCGGACGTTCAGGCGCCGGGAGGTGTCTCGTGACCAAACAGATTGCCGCCTTCACCGTGAATGGCGCTGAGCGTGAAGCCATCATCGAACCCCACATGCTTCTCATCGACGTGCTGCGCGATCAGTTCGCCCTCACAGGCACGAAGTATGCCTGCGGCACCGGCGACTGCGGCGCCTGCACGGTCCTCCTCGATGGGAAGCCCTCCCTCTCTTGCCTGATCCTGGCTGTCACGGCGATCGGGAAGAGCATCCTCACCATCGAAGGACTCGCCGAAGGTCCTGAGCTACACCCGCTCCAGCAGTCCTTCGTCGACGAAGGGGCCATTCAGTGCGGGTTCTGCACGCCCGGCATGATTCTCTCCGCGAAGTCTTTGCTCGATGAGAATCCCGATCCCAGCTTAGACGAGATAAGGCACGCACTTGCCGGCAACCTTTGCCGTTGCACGGGTTACGTGGCTATCTTCAATGCCGTTCAGGCGGCCGCTGCCGCAATGAAGACCGATAGTACGGGGACGGAGGCGCGACCATGAGGGATGCTCTCGACAAAAACCCAGGCTTCGACCCCCGGAGCGGCGGGACTTCCGCGCCCTCCACGACCGGCGCGCCGCCTGCAACGTCCCGGACGATTGAGGGTGAATTCTCCTGTGTGGGAAAGCCGCTTCCCCGCCCGGACGTGGCCGCCAAGGCGACGGGCGCGGCCGTGTATGGGGCAGACCTGGTCCTCCCAGGCATGCTCACAGGCCGGATCCTGACGAGCCCGTATGCGCACGCCAAGATTCTGAGCATCGATACCTCCAAGGCCAAGGCTCTTGCGGGGGTGGCGGCGGTAATTACGCATGAAGACGTTCCCAAGCTCAGGTTCACGAGGTCCGTCATGGCCGAGGGCCTGCCCCCCTTCGCCTACGAAGGCGAGAACCAGGATCAATTCATTCTTTCGGACAAGGCCCGCTATGTCGGCGACTGGATAGCCGCCGTTGCCGCCGTCGATACCTACACAGCGGAGAAAGCTCTCGATCTCATCGAGGTTGAATATGAGCAACTGCCCGCTGTGTTCGATCCCGAAGAGGCCCTGAAACCCGGCTCCCCGATCATCCACGAGGGCTGGCCGGGCAACGTCGCCGGGGTCATCGACCATCCTTTCAGCCGTGGCGATCTCGACAAGGCCCTGGCCGATTCGGACTATGTTGTTGAGTTCCGCGGCCGCAATTCCCGGCAGAAGCAGGCCCACCTGGAGCCCGACGTCGCAGTCGCCCGTTGGGAGCCCGACGGGCGTCTAACCGTGTGGTCGCCCAACCAGAATGCCCACCTGGCCAAGAAGACCATGGCGCAGCGGATCCTCGGCATAAATGAGGGCGATATCAGGTGGATCACGACTACGGTGGGTGGCGGTTTCGGCGCCCGGCTCAGCTTCGGGGTGGAGCCGGTTGCAGTCTTGCTGGCCAAGATCACGGGGAAACCGGTGAAGGTCTTCGTAACCCGGGAAGAGGACTTCAGCGGCTGGAGCAGCCGCACGGAGCAGCGCCAGACCATCCGCATGGGAGTGACCAAGGGGGGGACCATCACCGCCATCGAACAGAGGATCCTCTCTGATGCCGGGGCCTATTTCTCGCATAGCGGCACGATCAGCGCCGTCAATATGCAGGCTACGCTGGGGGTCATGCGGTCGCCCGTGGTCTCGGGCAAGGCGACGATCGTCTACACGAACAATCCTACGTCGAGCGGTATGCGCGGCTATGGCAACCCGGAAGGGTCATTCGTCCTGCAACAGGCCATCGACATGGCCGCCGAGAAATGCGGCATGGACCCGCTGGAGTTCCGCTTGAAGAATGCGAAAGGCACCGGTGAGCCCAGCATGTGGGAACCGGTCACGCTAACGAGTTGTGCTCTCGAGACATGCATCCGCCTGGGTGCGGAGCGCATTGGCTGGAAGGAAAAATGGCACGGGTGGGGCGCATCAACGGGCGCTGCTGGCCCCAGCCCGGGCGGCCGTTATCGGCGCGGCGTCGGCATGTCGATCATGACCCACGCCAGCGGGGCCGGCGGCTTCCTGTTGGAGCACTCGAGCGCGATCATCAAGCTCGATGAAGACGGTTCGGTGCAACTTGCCGTGAGTCCCTGCGAGATGGGCCAGGGCATCCTGGGGGCGCTCAGCCAAATCGCGGCGGAAGGCATGGGGCTGCGCTATGAGGATGTCCATGTCATCACGGGAGACACCGATGTGACGCTCTTCGACATCGGCTCCCACGCCAGCCGGTCCACCTATGCCATTGGGAACGCCGTGCTGGATGCCGCCCGGCAGGTTCGGGCGACGGTTCTGGAAAGAGCAGCGGGCATTCTCGAGACTAGTCCCCGAGCTCTCGACATCCGAGGTGGCTCAGTATTCGTGAAGGCGGATCCGACCCAGACCGTGGCGGTTGCCGAGATCGCGCGCGGGGCCATCTACGACTACGGTCTCGAGGGCCGGCACATAACGGCCACGGGCAAGCATCAGGCGCTGACGCACTGCCCCAACTTCCAGGCGGGCTTCTCGGAGATCGAGGTGGACACTGAGACAGGCGTGATCAAGGTTCTCAAGTATGTAGTAGCACACGACATCGGCCGAGCGATCAATCCTTTGACGGTCGAATCATGTCTGCAGGGAGGCGCCTATCAAGGACTGGGCTACGCGCTCACTGAGGATCTCATCATCGACGAGCACACAGGCAAGGTTCTCACGGACAGCTTCGCCACCTATAAGATGCTTTCAGCGCTCGACATGCCCGAGGTTGAAGTCATTTTGGTGGAAGAACCTGATCCCAGCGGACCCTACGGGGCAAAAGGGGTGGGTGAGACCGGGATCACCAACGTGGCCCCCTCGATCGCCAACGCGCTGTATGACGCCTGCCGCATCAGGATCCACTCCCTGCCCATGACGCCGGAGAAGGTGCTCGCGGCTTTGGCGGCGGCGCCCCAAAGTCCCGACTACAATGGCGGTTGAGCGGGTACAGTGGATTGCGGGCCGCGGCTGCCGGCCCTCTGACTACGAAGTTACGGATTCGAGGAGACGTCATGCACGAGTCCGATGAGTGCCCCGGAACTCATTTGGTCTTCTCTCAGAACGAACACGGCCAGTGGCAACTTGTCTGCGGAGAGACCGGCGATGTCTTCAGGACCTTCAAAGACTGGAACGACGCCATGCAATATGGCATTTACCTAGTCAGCGAGCACGGTCCCTGGAACATCGAGATCAAGAAGCAGGACAAGGCCTGACGCCGTTCAGTCGATGTAGGTGACCGTCCCCCGTTTCTCGCGCTCCATTCGGCGGAACTTGTCCTCGTCATCCGTGTATCCGACGATGATCCCGCACTGCATCAGAGATCCTTCCGGGATACCGGCCTCGGCTGCTAGGGCATGGTTCTCCTCCGCATTGAGTGCGAAGGTTGGCGAGCGCAGAAAGCACGAACCGAGTCCCAATTCCGTCGCCGCCAGAAGCATGTTTTCCGCGCAGGTGGCCACGTTGAGCTGGGTGTAGGGCGCGTCGGTGGGACCCGAGAGGATCATCATCACAGGGGCGCCGTAGAGCGGCTGATACCCGGGCAGCGATGCTCGCTCTATGAGAAAGTCATTGCCGGAGGCGAGCATGGCCCGCAGCGTGAGGTCATTGATCCGTTTGAGGAGATCGGCGCTACGAATGACCGAGATTGTGTAGGGCCCGGCGTTCGGCGCCCATCGGCCTGCCTCTATGATGGTCTTCAGGTCGTCATCCGAGACGTCCTGGGCAGTGTAGGAACGGATGCTCTTCCTTTTCATGATAGCTTCGGCGATGCTCATATTGGCGTTCTCCTGCAATTGTCGTGCCGGTGCGCGACCTCGATTGGTTCTGTGCTTCACGAGATCACAGGGTAGCGCCTATGGATAGGGATCCGCAACTCCAGGCTGGCGCGGGGCTCCTCGTATGAGTGTCAAGTACCCCTGAGGGCGTGCTCTTCGCTGAGCAGCCTTCCTTCCACCTCGTTCATTGTGGAAAGATGGACACTGAAATCTGCCTGAAGTTGAGCCACTCGGTCCCGCATCTCCTTCTCGGGGGTATCGGCCAAAAGTGTCACTCGACCGAAAAGCCCCTGCAATTGGGTGACCAACTCCGAGATCTCCTGCCACACTGGTTGAAGTGCCTCGGGAGCCTTCAATGCCAGCCAATGCTCCCAAAGCTTCTGACTCTCTTCAAGTCTCGACAACGCGGCCGAGGCGTCGTTCTTCGACAATTCTGGGGATTGCTGGAGTTTCCGGAATAGACTGGTGGTATCGAGAACAAGCCTGGAAAGAGCTCCTTGAATCTGGGCAGCTTCGCTCTGGAACTCCAAGCGGAGGGCGGTCTCCTCGGGCAGGATCAAGCCGGCTTCAGGCATTGCGGCGTAGCCGAGCATGGGGTCCAGCTTCACCGGTCGTGAGCCTCTCGGTCGACCCTTTGCCACCTCGTCGTCCCTTCTCAGGGCTCTGAAGAAGTAGAGTCCCGAGTGACTCCGCTATGCCTTAGTGCCGCAGACTTTACCCAAACAGCCCTCGGAGGATGCGCTACGTCTCTCGGGACTCATATTATGGTTCTTCCCTGCGTCGTGGATGCTAAACCTTCGCTGGTATCGCCGGCAAGACGATGTGCGAGGGATGTTCGACGTCGTGATAAACCGTGTCGCTTCCGACCTTGAGGCCGTAATAATGGCCGCCAAAGTCGAAGGCGTTCGAGTCGTAGCAGGCGAGGTCGACCCTGACGCGGTGACCGGCCAGGAAGCAGCACGACGTCGCCCATACTTCGATCTCAAACTTGTAGATTCGACCCGGCTCCAAAGGCTCCGGCGCGTCGTGCTTGTAGAACGGGCGATATGGCAGGCTCTTGGCCCAATCCTTGGTGCAGGCATGAGAGGCCTTCAGCCAGCCTCGAGTGAGCATCCGGCCACGTGGGGGCATGCCGGGGACCTGATCATCGTCCGGGAACTGATCTGTCAGACGGACGAAAAAGTCGGTGTCGGTCTGGTCCGTCGATGCCCACAGATTGAGCACGATGTTTCCGATTACTTCCAGATCCTCTCCCAGGGGTTCGCTAGCGAAAGTGAGGATCTTGCGCACGGGGTTGGGCACACCGTCCTCCATCACTGCCGTACCGAGCCCCGAGAAGTGGGACCAATCCGGATCAGGGTAGTCGTACTTAGTCCAGGCGGTGGTGACAGTGGCGCCGGTCTCGCCGCTTCGCACGAGATCCTCTGGAGCCCAGGCGGTTCTCGGGCGTTTGGCGGCGACGTCCGAGGGAGGAAGCGGCGCCGGCGCGGACGCAGGCGGACTGGTGAGGGGAGCTGTCGGAGCCGTCCATGTAAGTGCCCCGTCGTTCAGGGAGCCCACGGCGCCACTCGGGCCGGGGGCCAGGTAGAGATTGCGGTATTCGGTTTGGGGCAGGGGCCAGTCCTTCTCGGGCCGGTAGACTTCGCGATTGCGCACGAAGACGGTCACTGGGTCCTCATCCATCAAACCGGTGTCGTTGCCCTTGAGCCAGTGGTCATACCAGCGCAGGTGCAGTAGCTGCATCTCTCGGGAGTTGAAGATGGCCATCTCGTCACCCTCGAAGTCCCCGTGGCAGAGGAGGAGCTTCTTCGGGGTCTTGACCTGCTCGTAGCCCCGGACGTTGCCGCGCAGATGGATCCCCACCTTGTGAAGGATGCCGATGCTGTAAACGGGCACCCGGATCTTAGAGAAGTCGGGGTTGCGGGTCTGCCAGAATTCGTCACAGGTGGGATGGTGGATGACATTCCAAGGCAGGTCCCACTCACCTACGTTGTCTGCGGGGCCGTACTTGCCTAGGCGGTAGTTGGCCCGGATCTCGGCCGTCCACCAGTTGGCGGGGAAGCCGAGGGCCATGATGCCTCCGTGGAAGGCCACGTCGCGATACATGTCGGCACCGGCGTCGAACGGCACGATACAGGCGAGGTGAGGTGGCTGCATCGCGGCGGTGAACCACTGCACCCAGGCCAGTAGCGACTCGCCGATCATCCCGACCTTACCGGTACACCACGGCTGCTCCGCGGTCCATTCCACCATGTCGTAGAAGTCGTTCTGCTCTTCTTGGCTAAAAAGCTGGAACTGACCCTCGACAGACTTCCCGCTGCCGCGTATATCTTGGTGGACGTAGACATAACCGCGGGACACAAACCACTCGATGTCGTTGGTCTCACGGAAATGGAAGACCGGCCATTGCGGCAGGTACTCGAGGTCCTTCTGGTAGGCGCTCGTTGCATAAAGGGCGGGGAACTTCCCGGGCGCATCCGGCCGGAAGATGTCGCAGGCCACCCGGGTGCCGTCGCGCATGGTGACGTAGACGTCTCTCTCGACCACCATCTTGTACTGAGGCCTGCTCAGCCGCTCGCCGGGAAAGTCCTTGGGTAGCATCGTGGACATGATCTCCGGCTTGAGGATTTTCGTGTACATCCGCTACCTCCTTGTTCTGTTCATTCCTTGGTCGAGAGAACCAGGGGTTAGAAGCCGGTTGTTGCCGTAGTGGTAGAACTTGGTCTCTTGGCCGTCGTGGTGGTAGTCGGGGGCTTCTTGGTAGTGGTGGTGCTTCCCGTACCCACCCAGACCTCTCGAGGGATCATTTTCCACGTGCTGTAGAAGGTGTCCTTGTGGATAATCGACCCATCGGCGGCTTTCACTACCCGAGTCACCGTGATGCCCTGCCCGGTTTGCCCCTTGGTCTTGATCTGGGTGGTGCCGGGACCCAGCTTGGAATAGGGATACGTATAGGTGGTCATTTCTTCGACATCGTAGAAGTCGCTGGTCTCGGAAGAGATAGTGCGGCCGTCGGGAGTGCCATAGATGACGAAAGTGGTTTTGATACCGTCCGAGGCTCCCCGCACGAGGATGTAATGGTCTGTGTCGTTTCGGAATCGCAGGTTGGGACCGTCGGCGGTCACGGTGGCGTCACGGCCCTTTGGATAGTGGTCGATGTAAAGTGAGTGGTTACGGCGCTCCACGATATCCAGCCCCGCTTCGAAAGCAGCGTTGAACAAGGTTGTCGCAACCTGGCAGATACCACCCCCCAGCACATCTTCCAATTGACCCGCTCCGACAATTCCTGGGGCCAACTTGAATCCGCGGGCCTCGGTCCGGGGGCCGATTTGCTTGTCTAAGTTGTAGATCTCGCCCGGAGCGAGGATCACGTTGCTCGCGTATTGCGTGGTTATTCGGACATTTGTCTGACGGTCCGGCGTTCCCTCCCAGACCGTCTGGTAGCCGGCCAGCTTCTCTGTGATGCCCATGGCATCGGCTTCGTCGGTGGTGAGGTCCGGCTGGGTGATCTTCGTCGCGACCTGGGCAGTGCGGCCGGCAGTCTTGAGGGACGCTGCAGTCAAGGCTTCGGCAGTCTTCACTCTGTCGAGCACTCTTCCCGGGACCGCGGGCACCACCCATGCCTGGTTCCCATCACCCTTGAATGAGGCATCGATGGCCGCTTTGTCGACCTCGTTGGCCAAATTGTCGAAGAAGTGACTCATCTTCTTGGTGGAGAGATACGGAACCAGCACGGCGACGCCGTTCTGATCCTCCGCGGCGAAATCCATGTAGGCCGCGATTTGCTCGGAGCTGATCTTCCACGAGGAGTCCTTGTACGTCAGCGTCAACGGCCCGCCGATCATGATCTTGGCCTGAGCCACGGCCTTCTCACTATCTTCGGCGTGGATGGCCGGCTCTTTGACGACCATCGGTACAGTCAACTTCGTGCTCTGCAGGGCGAAGAGCCGTGTCTCCAACTGCTGCCGGAGGGCGGCCTGGTCGACGACGCGACCCTTCTGCCCCTCCACGACCTTCACTTCGGTGCCGACGAAGGCCAGACCGGCGTTCACGGGCGGGATGTCCACATCCTCGGCGACTTTGGCCGCCAGTTCATCCATCTTAGCGGTGTCCACGGTTCCCTGCAGCGGGATATCTTTGTGATCGAAGTACAGCCGGAGGCGGTGGAAAAGGTCCGAGACGACGTTGCTTCCCCTCGTCGCATCCATGGCGGCCGACACTGCCTTGGCCACATCCAGCTTCGTGCCCACATCGTCCGGCAGGACTTTCCAGGTTTTCTCGCCGCTCACCAGAGTGGCCGGCTTCTTCTGGGCCTCCTTCACCACCCGGTTCACCGCTGCCGTGGCCTCGTCGCGCGTGAGTCCGGCCACCTGTTGACCGGAAATGGTGACCCCTCCATGCACCTTGTTGTAGTACATGGCGGAGTCTATGAGCAGAGCCAGCAGACAGACTGCGACAACGGAGGTTACTGCTATGAGGATGCGGAGCCTTCGGCGTGCGCGGGCTTTTCGGCTCTTGGCGCTGCTGCGTTTCAAGACAGGCAATACTCCCAAAAACGTCAAGTACTACACAATAACAGATGCCCCCGGTTTACCGCGACTCCTGGTTGGGGATCACGACGCAGGCGGCTGACGCGGTCGCCGGAAAGGAGACGGATATGCTGCCGCTGATATTCGTGATCATCGTGGTCGTATTGCTGCTGTTCGCCGTTCCCGCTTGGCCGTACAGCCGAGGCTGGGGTTACTACCCGGGCGGGACCTTGTTTCTCATCTTGGTCATCCTGCTGATCCTTTGGGTTCTCGGACTGATCTGACCCCCGGGGAGAGAGACAGCACAACCACATCAACGAGGAGCTTATGAAGGAAGGCCGGCGCGAGACCGAGGCCGAAGAGATTGCCGACCGACCAGGCTGTGCTGCCTGAAATGACGCGGGGCTCCCCGGGACCAGGTCCCGGGAAGCCCCGCAACCATATCGACACCTCCTGGCCCGCGCGCTACCGGGCTCCGCCGGTTCCGTGCGTCCGCGCAAACTCGCCGATCATTGCCCGGTTGAAAGCGGGGATGTCCTTGGGGCCCCGACTGGTTATGAGGCCGCGGTCCACGACGACGTCCTTGTCCACCCAATCGGCTCCGGCGTTTCTGAGATCTGTCTGAAGGCTGGGGTATGAGGTCATCCTTCGGCCATCGATCACCCCAGCATCGATGAGGGTCCAGGGTGCGTGGCAGATCGCGGCAACAGGTTTGCCGTCGGCGAAGAAAGCACGAACGAAGCGCCAGGCATCCTTGTTGCGGCGAAGGCGATCAGGGTTTCGCACACCGCCCGGAAGCAGCAGGCCGTCGTATCTGCGCGGGTCCGCTGAGGCCAAGTCAATGTCCACCTTGAAATCAGTCCCCCAGTCACCATGGTTCCACGAGCGAACCACGTCCTTGCGCGGGGAAATGAGATCGACTGCGGCCCCGGCCTGCACGAGCGCCCTCATCGGCTCTACCAATTCGATCTCCTCAAAGCCCTCTTCAACTACGGCCGCGATCCTTCTTCCTTTTAGGGGCATTTCTTCTGTTAGCGGTTCCATCGGTTACCTGCTCTATCTTGGAGAATTTCCTACGTTAATTTCCCCTTTTTTGCCGGGGGGCAATCACTTGCGGCAAGTCCCCGAAATGTGTTCGCCGTCCCGTGGTTTATCCAACCTCAGATTCGGTAAAAGCGAGAGTAATCGGAACCTGGAGGGAACAGCATCATGGCGAAAGAGGAACGGTTGGTGAAAAAGGAACGGCTGGTCGTGGTGATCGTGGAACCATGGTGACTGGGGGACT
>JAMDEO010000113.1 GCA_023483915.1 Actinomycetota bacterium | reverse complement strand
GGGAACAACATGTGCGCCAGCTGCCGGAGTGGATGGAATGAATTGATCGATCGCCATATCCCGTCCGTTCGACCCAAGTCCATCATCTCTGTAGGCTACAGGGTCAACTCGAAGCGGGGGACGCAGTTTCGCATCTGGGCCACAGGTGTGCTTCGCGACCATCTCGTTCGCGGCTACACGGTTAACCAGAACAGGTTGCGCGACCTCAATCAGGCGGTGCGGTTGATCACTGAGACTGCCAGCCGGAAAGACCTGAGGCTACGTCCGCTGCGCCGGTGCAAACTACGACAATGCGATCCTCAATCTCAGCCCGCACTTCGTGTCCAAGTCCGCCAATGTTCCTGGGCTGCAGATCGCCGATCTCTGTGCCCGCCCGATAGGGCGCCACGTCTTGAACCCCTCCCAGAGGAACCGGGCATTCGAGGTGATCGATCGCAAGCTAGTCCGAAGTCGCCGAGGCCGGGTGGAGGCTGGGGTCTCAAGATATTCCCCTAATAGCAAAAGGCCCCGGCGTGTTCGCCGAGACCCGTCGCCGACCGAGAATCCCCAGTCCGTGAGCAAAGCATAGGCCTCTGCACCTCGTGAGTCAACGAACGCGGTTTTCGGTCTTTCAAATCCTGCTTCGTTTTGGCCCGCCGCCGAACGAGTGGTATTAGCCAATACCACGCAGTAGGTCTTTGGTCTGAGTCTGGCCCCCTGACCATCCCGAGGGAATCTTGGACCCCAACGAGGGCAGCGAGTGCATACTTCGCTCGTGTGGATGGCCAGTCGTTCACGCCGCGGCGAACGAGATGTTCAAGAAATCGTGTCCGGCCTCTTCATTCTCGATACGGTCTGTCACCACGCGCAAAGCTAGCGCTGCGCGTGGGCAAGGGCCTCCGCCTGAGTCGCACCGTAGGCGAGGACACCGGGAAGTTCGACCACCTCGGCGATCCAGCGTCCATCGGTCTCGCGTTCAAGCTCGATTCTGAAGACGACTGACAACGCGGCCTCCTGAAACATCAACATAAGCGTGGGGGCGGCGGATTCATCCCGGCACTTCCACCGTTATCAGGCTTATCGCTTCCACCCGAGGGATGTCTTCACCGCACGACAGACGATCCTCGACATGGAGCCTCGCAGCTTCGCGGAGATTGCTGAGGGCTTCTTCGTAGGTGCCGCCCTGAGCGTAACATCCCTGCAACTCTGGGCAGCGGGCCCAGTAGCCATCGGCGTCGTGGCCCACGATCGCGGACAAATGATATTGCACCCCTGCCTCCAGGCAGTCGCTAGCGTGCGGGGCAAGCATACATGCTGCTGTTTACTAAGTGGTCTCGGCCAATGTAATAAACGGGCTCATCCGGACATATTGCGGACACAAGCTCGTTTACGCCATGCTACAGAAGTTGTAGATTGGCAGCTAAGCAGCCTGGTGGGGTCACTGCCAATTGGGGGGCTCGCTTGAAGGCATCTGAGGGGAAGCCACAGGGGAGTGTTGGTATCGGCACGCCGGCGGTCGAGACGGCACTATGCTTTGCCTTCCGTGAGACCGAGATTACCTGGCCTCATCTACCTCTCGCTCGAAGGACAAGCCATCATGGTGAATAGAGGCGGTTTTTCCTGGAAGCGAGCCGTCGGCATCAGTCGCGCCAAGCAGCGGGTGTCACGGGCGACCGGTATTCCTCTCACCCGGTCGGGTCGCCAGCGCAAGATCGGCAAGATGCTAACCGGTGGCTGCGTGGTCCTTCCCAGTCTATTGTTGTTGAGCGTGGCAATCGTGGTTGCGTTGGTCTTGGCGCTGTAGCTCTTGCCATGAATCCCACCAAAGGCTACATAGCTCTCACCGACCCGGAGTGGTACACGTACCTCTCGGCCCAGCCACGCCCAGACGAGGTCAACTTCTGGCAGCCGCGCGGAGATCACACGTTCCGAGCCATCTCCCCCGGAGAGACCTTCTTCTTCAAGCTTCGCGCCCCTCATAGGGCGATCGCCGGCTTCGGGTTCTTCCAGCGGTACGAGTCCATGCCGGCGAGCTATGCGTGGGACTGTTTCGGCGAAGCCAACGGCGCGCCCGACTTCCCCTCGATGCTTGCCCGCATCACCCGGCTGCGCCGGGGTGGGTCTTCCGCCTCGGGCTCAGCCGGCGGTGTGAATGCCGGAGACTTCCGCATCGGCTGCATCATGATCGCAGCGCCCGTGTTCTTCACTCCCGACGAGTGGGTGCGTCCGCCTGCCGATTGGTCCCCCTCCGGCATCCAAGTGGGCAAGCGTTACGATCTCAGCTCCGGGGAAGGCAGCCGCATTCTTCGCGAATGCATGGATCGGGCCACCCGCGGTCTCCACTACTGGAACATCGAAGCCGACCCGCGGCTCGTGGCCGAGAACTTCACCCGGTATGGGGCGGCCGTCCAGGTGCGTCCCCGCCTGGGCCAGGGACTGTTCAGCCTCGCCGTCCGCGACGCCTACCACGGCGCCTGCGCCGTCACCCGCGAGCACTCGCTGCCGGCTCTCGAAGCCGCTCACATCCAGCCCTACGTCCAGGGCGGCCAGCATCGCGTGGACAACGGACTGCTCCTGCGCAGCGACCTCCACCGCCTCTACGACCGCGGCTACGTGACGGTGACGCCGGACTACGTCTTCCGGGTCGGGGACAGCCTGCGCGACGACTTCAAGAACGGCCGCAGCTACTACGGACTCGATGGCGCGAAGATCCCCGTCCCCGATCAGCACCTGTAGCGACCGAAGACGGAGTTTCTGGAATGGCACAGGGAGTGTGTGTTTCGAGGGTGACCTTGGTGATGAGTCTGTGACCGGAGGTTGTGTTTTCAAATTCTGGTAGCGTTTTGGAAAGGGTATTGAGGATCAACTAGGCGGGAGACCGGCAGAAAGGCGCGGGGGCGAGTCTGGCACCGGGCACGACATGCGGGCGAGGGGGCGAGATGGGCAAGTACGATCGTCTTGAGGAATTCCTGAGATTGACACCAGAGACCGAGATTACACTGTCGTTTGTACAGATCGAAACCATCCTTGGGGCCCGGCTGCCTGCGTCCGCTCAGATTTATGCCGCCTTGTGGGCGAACGAGAAGAACGGCCCACATGTCCAGGCAAAAGCGTGGGAGCGGGCAGGATTCAAGGCCCAGGCGAGCCTGACTGGTCAGACGGTCACATTCCGCCGAACGACCGAGGCTAAATTGGAGCGCATGCCTTGACTGAGGCCGGTGCCTTGAAGGAAACAGGCGCCTGCGGGTGGCACGGCACCGTCGCCGAGTTCCTCTCTGCAGGGCAGGGCGATCTACTCGACGCTCTTCGCATGAGGCATCTCAAGGTCATGGGCATGCCGCCGGATGGCAGTCAGATGGAGGCCTGGCGGGGCGAGCGCGCCATTCTCCAAGCCGCACTGCGGGAAATCGTCGTTCGGGCGCCGCGCGCCAAGGAATGGCCCATCATCTTCGAGTACGAGCTTCCCAGAGAGCGGGGGAGACGCCCTGACGTGGTGATTCTCACTGGGTCGCAAGTGATCGTGTTGGAGTTCAAGGAGACCGCCAGCCTGCTGCTGGCTCATGTTGACCAGGTTGCCGCATATGCGCGTGACCTGCGCCATTACCACGCTGCGTCCCATGACAAGCTGGTCGATCCGGTGCTGGTGCTCACACGCTGCCCCGGCGAACGGTTGGGGCCTGACTCCCGACGGGACATGGGAGAGGTAGCCGTGGTCAATCCACAGGGCCTGCTGGCGGTTATCGCTGCTCTGGAGCGGCGATCTCCGGACGAGCCCATCGATGCTGAGGGTTGGCTGAATGCCGACTACTCCCCACTGCCGTCGCTGGTGAGCGCGGCCCGGAGCATCTTCGAGCATGAACCTCTGCCGCAGATTAAGAAGGCCCAAAGCGCGGGTATCCCTGACACCATAGCCACGCTGGTCGCGGCGGCCAATCAGGCGCGCGCGAGGCAGCAGCTGCATCTGGCGATGATCACCGGAGTTCCGGGGTCGGGCAAGACCCTGGTGGGACTTCAGTTTGTCTACGAAAACCACTTCGGCGACACCGGAAGTCAGCGCTCTGCTGTCTTTCTGTCGGGCAATGGGCCTCTCGTTGAGGTATTGCAGTACGCGCTAAGGAGTAGGGTGTTCGTCCAGGATGTCCACGGCTTCCTCAAGCAGTATGGCGGAGAGAGCAGCCGCACGCCGGAGGAGCACATATGGGTGTACGACGAGGCCCAGCGCGCTTGGGATGCCAAGCGCGTGCTGGAGTTTCGCGGACACGACCGCTCTGAGCCGGAGGACTTCCTCCACATCGGGTCGCGCAAGGGCTCTTGGGCATTGATGGTGGGCCTAATCGGCGAGGGTCAGGAGATCCACCTAGGAGAAGAGGCCGGCCTCAAGCAATGGAACGACGCGATCGCGAAGATGTACGACTCCTGGACAGTCCACTGTCCCCGAAAGATAGCGGACATTTTTGAAAGCGCCGATCGGCTCAGTATCAGCGAGTCCCTTGACCTGGACATGTCACTCCGAACCCATCTGGCCGAGGATGTTCAGGGCTGGGTGCAAGACCTGCTCGATGGACGGCTCGACGCCTCTGCGGCCCATGCAGAAGCTATGGAGAAGCAGGGCTTTCGCCTGTACCTCACGCGCGACCTGCAGCGGGCGACACGCTACGTGCGGGAACGGTACCGCTCCGAGCAAGACAAGCGTTACGGGCTGCTGGGCTCGTCAAAAGGGCGACTGAACCCGTTCGGGATTCCCACCGACTACCAGAGCACCAAGCGTCTGAGGGTTGGGCCCTGGTATTACGACGACCCCAGCACGGCGAAGTCGTGCTGCCAGCTGGATTCGGCCGCGACCGAGTTCCAATGCCAGGGGCTAGAGTTGGATCTGCCCATTGTTGGCTGGGGCGCGGATCTGCATTGGAACGGACGAAGTTGGCAGAGTCTCCCGCAGCGGCGATCGCGGGCGCACGATCCGCAGAAGCTGAGACTAAACAGCTACCGGGTGTTGCTGACGCGCGGACGGGATGGGTTGGTGCTCTATGTGCCGGATGGCGGCGAGGCGTTTGATGAGGACTTCGCAGCGCTGGAGACGGCGGGAGGGAGGGGACTGTGACTACGGATGAGCTTGCCGGGCCCCTAGCAAGCAGGTGTACCGCGGACCAAAGGGGCGTGTTCTTGGGAGATGGTCTCTGTTGAAGACTAAGGCATACGTGAGGTTTCTGAACCGGATTGTTCACTACGAGGCCGACATTGAGCTCTGCGATGTGCTTGGCCTTGCGATGAGAGACGGAATCCTTCACACTGACGGGTCTTGCCTCCTTTTTGACCGCGTGGACGGGAGTCGTCACCCAAGGTTGGCTAGAAGGAAAGCGACCGATACTGGTCGCCAGATAGCCATTGGACACTTGCGGCAGACCTTGTATTCGTCCTTTCTCAAGGACGTTTATGCAGACTTGATGGGCTATTTACAGGACATTCTCCGTGCAGCGGCAATGAGCGGGCTGGACCCCGATCGGCTGATTGGAGAGCACAGATTCGACATTGAGGCCAACGATGTGCTCAAGGCGGGCGGCTGGAACGAGGTGGTTGACCTGCTCACAAGGTCACTATTCAGACAACTGGAAAACGAGAAGATAACAAAGAAGCCGCTCAATAAGATGAACAGCAAACTTGCACTCGGGGTCGGTCAAGAGAAGATTGACGCTGTCCTACCGTTCCTGGAGATCAGACATCTGCTAGTGCACTGTGATGGGATCGCAGACAAAAGGTTCTGCAGTGAGTACCTGGGAGTGGGAGCCATCCCGGGAGAACAGATTGAGCTCACCTATGGGTTGGTGCAGCAGGTGAAAAGAGCGGTCTGTGATCTGGTGGAGGAGTTTGACAGGCTGGTCTTGGAGAATCACTTGCTGGCGGAAAGCTATCTCCAGCCCTAGCAGAGTGAATCGAGCCGTCTTAACGCTATTCCTTGACGAGACCTAACGACCGCTGGTCCCGCATGGTTCTTGACCGATGACGGCCAACCAATGGGTGTGGAAACCCTCCCTAACACCGGCATTGCTACCGTATTCAAAGACTTTGGCAACCTAATGCTTCACACAAGAACAATCCGTCCGGCCACATCCTGGAAGAACTCCTTGGACCAGACTTGCAGCGCCACCGGGTGCGGACAAACGGCTCGACCTCACGGCGGGCTCGCCCCACGTCCAGCGCCGCAATTACATCGCCTAGGAGCTGCTTCAGAGCGTCGCCGCTCAGTGCGGTGGGGCCGGTCCAATCACCGCTCTGCCGCATCCGCTGCTCCAAATGGGTCAAACTCAATTCGGGATGGTTGCCGGCAAACCATACGAAGTCGTACCAATCCCTGCTGCCTTTGACTCTGCTCCCTCACTTGCGATAGAGAAGGGCGTGCATCTTTCCCGCGAACAGATCGGGAAGGGAGTAGGTGAGCACTGAGAACGGCACCGGTTGCAGCAGGAATGTCACTTTGGTCTCGAAACCGGGTGGCGGATCGGTGTCTACCTCCAGCTTGATCTTGATGAGCTGCCCCTTGGGGACACCGGCGATTACCTCCGGGCGTGCCTCGATGGTGAGTAGCTCCTTCACAGTGTCGGCTTTGAGGAAGGCAGAGCGCACCGCCCGAGCCTCATGGCCGCCTTCACCTCACAGGTGACGTCGAAGCCGAAGGCGCGTACCTCCCGTTCGAGCGATGCGGTGTAGCGCGACAAGTCGAAAGTTCGGTCGGGAGTGAGCAGAGAGAAGTCGAGGTCCTGTGCTTGATACTTTCACGTGGTTTATCGATTAATTGTCGACAAGACATGTTCATACGTCACGTGAATTGGCCTTGCGCTGACCAGCACAGCAGCCGGCAGCCCAATGACCCACAAACCCGCAGCCTGCTACCCTAAAGGCAATGGAACGATCAACACAACGGATGGTGCTCTTTGCCGTAACGACGACCGGTTTCCTGACCTCGTTTGTGACATCCGGCGTCAACGTGGCTCTCGAGCGGATCGCCTCCGATCTCAGCCTCTCGGCGGTGGCCATCAGTTGGGTCACTCTTTCCACGATTCTGGCGACGGGCGCCCTGCTCATGCCCATGGCGCGGGTGGCCGATTTCCGCGGCCGCAGGTTCGTATATAACGCCGGGCTCGCCGCTTTTGCGCTGTTCTGTTTCGCTTCTGCGTTCGCCCCCAATGCGGCGATACTGATCCTCACGCGGGCGTTGCAGGGTGTCGCCTGCGCGTTTCTCTTCTCCGTGACTGTCACCATGACGACCCTGGCATATCCCCCGGAATCGCGCGGGCGGGCTCTCGGCCTGCAGGTTTCCGGGGTCTACCTTGGACTCACTCTGGGTCCTGTGCTCGGAGGCATCATCACGGAAAACCTCGGCTGGCGAGGGCTCTTCATCATCATTGGGGCGCTCAGCGTTGTGAACCTCATCGCGCCGCTTCCCAAATTGCGGGGTCTGGAGTGGCGCGAGTCGAAGACGGCCTCCTTCGACATCAGGGGCTCGGTCGTGTGGGTGTGGGCGCTTTCGGCTTTGATCATAGGATTCTCATACCTGCCGGGCGCCATCGGGTACGGGCTTATCGCGGCCGGTGTCGTCGGATTGGCCTGGTTCGTCAGGCTGGAGGTCCGGGCGGCGGACCCCATTCTCAACGTGGACTTGCTGCGGCGCAACCGGGTTTTTGCCTTCGGGAACGCAGCCACGTTCATCAACTATGCCGCCACCGCGGCGATGACATTCCTCGTCAGCCTCTATCTGCTGTACAACCGAGGGCTTGGCGCCCAGACCGCCGGCTTTGTGCTCGTGAGTGGGCCGTTTGTCCAGGCGGCGGTGTCTCCCTTCGCGGGACGCTTGGCCGACCGGCTGGAGGCCCGCTTTGTAGCCTCGGCGGGCATGGCGTTGTGCGCGGCCGGTTTGTTCGCTTTTGCCTTCCTGACGGAGACGACTCCCTGGTGGTACGTGATCGTGGTCTTGTTCATACTCGGCCTGGGGTTCGGACTGTTCGCGTCTCCCATCATCCATGCCGTCATGGGCAGCGTCGATAGGCGGTACGTGGGGGTGGCCGCCGGCACCTCGTCGACCATGCGCGTTTCCGGACAGAGCTTCAGCATGGGGATCGCCGCGCTGGTTCTCGCGGTCGTGGTCGGGCGGCACGAGATCGGAGCCTCAGACCACGTGCACCTGCTCAGCAGCGTTCGGATCACCTTCCTGATCTTCGCGTCGCTGTGCGCGATTGGCGTGGTGGCCTCGTTGGTGGGCCCCGCTGGCCGGAGGGCGGGGGAGACGGGAGAGGTCGAGACGGGGCGACCAGCGGCACTAACCGTGGCGGCCGAAGATGACGATCAAACCGTATGAGCCGGTAGCGCTCATCTTTTCCTGCTCCCCAGCCGCCCCGTTCTCGATCCAAAGTCCGAGGCCGTGCCAACGGCAAAGCCCTAGCCTAGACGGAGTGGCGACCGCGGTCTCACCCCGACAACCTGTTATCACACGTGATAAACTGCGGCAGAAAGAGCGACCAACTGGGCGAGAAGAAGGTCAGAGGATTCGTGTTCCGATCGTACGTCGGGGATCACCCGCCACTACACGTCCACGTGTTCTGGGAAGCGCAAGAGATCGGGCGGTGGGATATCCAAAACCAACGTCCTCTAGACCCGTTCGTCGTCACCCGCAGGTTGGTACGAGCCCTCAGAGAAGCGGGCTATCTCCTCGGCGAGGACGAACGATGAACTGTGTGACTGGCACTACCGTCGATACACGTCTGGCCGGCGCAGCTTATGTAGAGTCTTTGGACACCCTGGTCGTCAAGTTCGTGGATGGCAGAGTGTATGCGGTACCGCTGACAGAGTTGGAGGGAAGGGATGCTACACCGGTGACCGGAGTAGCTTTGGGTTCCGACGGTTATGCGGTCGTTCTCCAGCAGGAGTCGGGCAATCGCCTCGAAATCCCTTGGGACCTAGTCCTCTATCACGCGGAGCCGAGGTATCCGTTCCACAAGCTGGGTGGCATCGCGGCCGGTGGTGCTCCCGATCGCCAGGAGATCGGCAATCGCGTCCGCCTCGAACGCCTCAAGCGCAACTGGACCCTCGCCGACTTGAGTGCCCACACCGGCCTCAAGATTCCCAACCTATCCCGACTGGAAAGAGGCAGGCACCTGCCGTCGCTGGACACGCTCGAGAAAGTAGCCGGCGCCTTCGGCCTCCCGGTTGTCGCCTTGGTGGCGACCCCTGGCGTGACCTCGGTGACCCATCTAACCTGATGCGCGCGGTACGCTGGATGCCGCCTCAGCGACGACGCACCCCGGCACGGCGATCTCCGGGAGCATGATGCAGTGAAAAGGCCCACAAAGGCTGAGCTCCAGGCCGCGATCGGGAAGGCCGTTCCCGATGTCATTGCTCCCGGATTGGTCGTACTCTTTGTCGGCATCAATCCGGGCCTCTACTCGGCCGCGGTAGGACATCACTTCGCCCGGCCAGGTAACCGCTTCTGGCCGGCTCTGTACGAAGCCGGCTTCACGCCCAGGTTGCTAGGTCCGGACGAGGAGGGCGAGCTGTCGGGGTGGGGTGTGGGCATCACCAATCTCGTGTCTCGTGCAACCGCTGCGGCCTCTGAGCTCTCGTCCGAGGAGCTTCACCTTGGGAGAGTCCTGCTCGAAGACAGGGTGGCCCGCTACTCCCCAGACTGGGCGGCATTTGTCGGATTCGGCGCCTATGCCATCGCGTTCGATCGAGGCAAGGTTTCGCCGGGACCGCAGGAGGAGCGGATCGGTCCCTCGCGCATCTGGGTGTTGCCTAATACCAGCGGCCTCAACGCGCACTACACCCCGGCGAGATTCGCAGAGGTTTTCCGCGAGCTGCGGGTGGCGGCCTTTGCCAAGTAAGACTTGGCGCCTGGCTACAACCCTGGTCTTATAGCGCCTTGGCGGAGTTGGTGCGAGAGTCTGCGACGATCGGCGAGAGCCACAAGTATTCCGAGAGTTGGCGGCATCCGTTATACTTTTATCATTCAATGTATAACTGAGAAGGAGCCGGCTATGGCGCTGACGATCTCGAGCAAGGGCTGGGTGGTGATACCCGTGGAATTCAGGAAGAAATATGGGCTAAAGGCAGGCGATGCGGTGAACATCGTCGACTATGGGGGCGTACTGGCGCTGGTCCCGGTTCTCGAAGATCCGGTGATAGACGCTCGGGGAATGCTGCTGGCGCCGGAGTCGGTCACAGCGGAACTGGTAGATGAACACCGCCAAGAGGTGGCACGTAATGGGCAGCGGAAGTCCAGAGAAACGGTCGATCGTCCTTGACAGCTTCGCGATGCTCTCCTTCCTTTACGGGGAACCGGGGGCTTCCCGAGTCCAAGACGTGCTCCGTGAGGCGACGCACCACGAAGTGCGGGTGCTCATGTCGGTGATCAGTCTCGGTGAGATCGCATACACGATAGAGCGTCGGACGGGCCTGCCGGCGGTTCACGCGGCCTTGTCGGCCACACAGAGCCTCCCACTCGAGGTTGTGGTCGCCAACCGAGCTGCTGTCCTCGCTGCCGCGCACATCAAGGCCCAGTACCCCATCTCGTACGCGGATGCCTTCGTGGTGGCTGCTGCCCTGAATCGAAAGGGCATCGTTCTGACGGGCGACCCGGAGTTTCGGTCCGTTGAACAGCTGGTGCCGGTCGAGTGGCTCGCGGTCTGAACTTCCCGATGGTGCCTGGCGTGGTTGCGCCCCCCGGCCTGAAGCCGGGGTTCAAGAGCGCCTCTGCTAGCTTGTGTGCCGCGCGCCAGGTGCGCCCATCGGGCTATACTTGGGACGGAAACCGGGAAAGCGGGAGCTGATGATCTCCCGGCGGCCGGATGCACCTCCTCCAGATCAAGGACCTCTTCTGCCGCATAGCAGACGCACTCGAACAGGCCGTAGGCGTCTTTCAAGGTCAGGAACATCATCCTTCTTCCCGAACGCATCCAGGAATTCTTCGCCCCTCTTGATGCGAGGCTATCGAAGTCTTCCACCGAGCGATCATGAACTGCTAAAGCCGTTGACCTCGGT
>JAMDEO010000035.1:9421-11102 GCA_023483915.1 Actinomycetota bacterium | reverse complement strand
CGGACGCAGGCCCGGCGGTGCCCGGGGCGGGCGATGCCACCCTACTCGCCGAGATGAATCGACATCGCACGGCCTTCGACGAGGTCATGGCTGACGACCTCAATACCGCCGCCGCGCTGGCAGAAGTATTTGCGGGGGCACGGGAGATCAACGCCGCTCTCGCGGAGAACTTGCTCTCGGCCAGTGCTGCCGGCCAGCTGACGGCAGAACTTGGCGCGATGTGCCATGTACTGGGCTTGGACGCGGTGACCGTGGTCGAAGAGACGGTGCCTGCTGATATCCTTGCGATGGCCGAAGAACGTCGGCGGGCCCGTACTGCCAAGGATTTTGCCCGTGCCGACGATCTTCGAGCTGCCTTGAACGAGCGCGGCTACGAGGTTCGGGATGTCCTGGGCGGATTCAAGATCGTCAAGGTCAGGTAGAAAGCCGCGTAACGCGGCGTCCGATCGGCCGGCGCCGGGTCGGCCCGGAAGCCGGCCGATGAGCGGCGGGGCGCCTGACCACCAAGGTCCGGGCGAACACTCGGGCGCTCACAGGGGCGCCGGCGCTCACTCGGGCGCTCACTACATCTACGGCCGCAACGCTGTTCGTGAAGCCCTGCGGGGCCACCGCCGAGTGACGCGGATCTTCCTGGTTGTAGGGCCAGTGGGTGATGATCTCGAGGCATCAGTCCCAGACTGGGTTGCAGCGGGTGCAAATCGGTCGGCCGAACGCGCCGCGCACGCCACGCCGCTAGGGGGCACCGGATGGGTGGACCCCCCGATGCGGCGCATGACGCCACACGAGTTGGCCGCTTTGGCAACAACCGGCGATCATCAGGGCATTGTTGCCGAGGTGGAGCCGTATCCGTACGTCGATCCCACTCATGTCCTGAGCAATCACACATTGCTGGTCGCCTTGGACGAGGTGCAAGATCCTCACAACCTGGGGGCAGTGATCCGCACGGCTGCGGCGGCGGGGGCCGGTGTCGTGATTCCCCGGCACAGGGCGGCGGAGATTACAGGTGCAGTGGTGAAAGCGTCCGCAGGCGTGACCGAGCGCGCCCATGTAGCCCAGGTGCGCAACCTGACGGACTTCCTGGCCGAAGCCAAGGGCGCCGGGTTTTGGATCTACGGGGCCTCGGGTGGCGCCGTCAATGACTACACGGCTCAGGATTATTCCTATTCCACCTGTTTCGTGGTGGGCTCCGAAGGCGGAGGGCTTGGCCGGAGGGTGGAATCGATGTGCGACGTCATGGTGCGAATCCCGTTGGCAGGTGGGGTGGAGTCGCTGAATGTGAGCGTTTCCGCGGGCATCTTGCTCTACGAGGCGGTACGCCAACGCCGCGTATGCAGTGAGGCAGGCGCGTTGTGAGCGTATATCTCATCGACGGCTATAACCTCATGCACGAGCTGCTAGGGCATCCCGTAGGACCAAGAGCAGGGGACCAGATCGGCGGCCGGGGGGCCGGCGGTGGACCCGGAGGCAGCCGGGGTGCCCGTCGCGCCGGGGGGTCCGGCTCCATTCCCGACCTCGAGGACGAGCGCAAGCGCCTCATCGACCGAATTGCCAGCTACATGGGGCTGCGGTAGTGGCTGCCCACGAAGGCCATCACCAGCGCCTCCGGGCGGTAGGCCTCGAGGACGCTGCGCAGCGTCCTGATATTCCCGACACTCTTCGACATCTTCTCCGACTTCAGGTT
>JAMDEO010000035.1:0-9411 GCA_023483915.1 Actinomycetota bacterium | reverse complement strand
GTCTTCGACTCCCACACCCACGCATTGCAAAAATCGGAGAGTGCAACTGCCAATGTGGAGGTGTATTTCGGGTCGTTTTTCCAGTCGGCGGACGCCATAATCGAGAGGGAAGTTTTTGCCCTTATTGCAGGGGAAAATGTGGTGGTGGTGTCCTCAGACTACGGCCTACAGAAGGTCATTTTTCGAGCAAATGTTGTGCGGCGTTCGTCACGCCAGTTCGCCGGTGATCTGCAAGCGCGCACAAAATTGATTGCAAATCGTGCGAATTGCATTACAATGGGTAACAAGGTAGAGGACAGGATCGCTCCCGGTACGGTGGACAAGCTCAAGGCGCTCCGCGAGGAATTGGAGAACCAACCGAACAGTCCAGGGCCGCAACGATCCTGAACAAGGGTCGTGCGGGTCTGACCCTCAACGCGAGTAGAGGGGATGGGCAAATGAAGAACACGGCGTTCGCGGGCAGGGCTATTTCGGAGTGGACCGATGAGGAGTTGGTCGCCTTAGCCAAGAACGGCGACGACGAGGCCACCAATCGGATCATCTCGCGCTACCACTATTTCGTGCGCCTCAAGGCCAATTCGTACTTCCTGGCGGGCGGAGACGGCGACGACCTCATTCAGGAAGGCTACATCGGGCTCTACAAAGCCATTCGGGACTACGAATACGGTCGCAGCACGAGTTTCCGCAGTTTCGCCGAGTTGTGTGTGACCCGGCAAATAATCACGGCAATCAAGACGGCGTCCCGGCAGAAGCATGTACCCCTCAACACCTATGTGAGCTTCAGCCATTCGCCGTCGAGCGCCGATTTCGACACGCGGACCCTCGCCGACGTGATCCCGTCGGGTCGGACGACAGATCCGGTGCAGCAGGTCATCAGCTCGGAGGAGGTAGTCAGCCTGACCGATTGTCTGGTGCGGCTGCTGAGCCCCCTGGAGTCGCAGGTGCTCAAGTATTACCTGGAAGGCAATTCGTATGAGGACATCGCCGCCCAGATCGGCCATGACACCAAAACGGTAGACAACGCCCTGCAGCGGATCAAACGGAAAGTGACTTTACATCTGGAGAGCCGGCGGGTGCTGTTGTAGGCCCTGCTCGCATCGGGGCACGTCTGGCTGCCCTGGGACATCTTGCAGTCGCTCGTTCACGCCTGCGGCATCATCTTCTTGGCCATCTCCATGCCCTCTTCGGCGGTAACCGCGGGAACCGTGGTGAATGAGAACATATCGTCCCATTCGGTAGTCGCCGCCATGATCGGAGCGATGCTGTCCGCTTCAGAGATCACGATCAGAGTGGGGTATGTGGTCTGCAGCCAGTACTCGGCGATTATGTTGGAACCCGGCGGATAGGACCATTGCAGTCGTCTGGCTACCCGCTGCTTGGTAGTGCTGCCTGCAACGGGTGTGCCAAGTGTCACGAAAAGCATGTCGGCCTCCTTGAGGCAACCTGGATGTGTGCGACAGAGATCGGTGGGGGCCTGGGGACCGATGCGAGCGAGCCCACTGATTTGATGGTAGTACGAGTGGGCCCGGAGTCAAGAGACGACGGGAGCTGGCACACCTCTTGGGCGCTATCGCGCTAAAATCTGGAGGCTTCTCTGGTTGCGACGGCCCGCGGCTCTGGCGTCCGCTGGAGCGACGACCACGGGTGCCGCTCACCAAGTGGAGCCTCGCACCCTGGGCCGGTGTAGCTCAATGGTAGAGCAGCTGATTTGTAATCAGCAGGTTGGGGGTTCAAGTCCCTTCGCCGGCTCCTCAGGATTCATGCGGGTTTGTGCCCAATAGCCCGCATAAACAGTGGGTTTGATCGGCCTCTGGCGTCTTCCCTCATCTTCCCCTATACTACCCCGTGGTAACCCAATTTCTACGCGGATTGCTTCCCCCCTGCTTCCCCGGGAAGCAGGAATCAGCAGAGCGGCACCGACTGACTAGGGATCAGGTGGTCAGATGAAGCTCACGAAGAGGATCGTCGACCAGGCGCAACACGCGAAGATCATCGCGGAGCTGGATGCAAACCTGATTGAGGAGGGTAGGGAGCCGGGCGACCCAAATCGCGACGCCTGGCTTTGGGATGACCTTTTACCCGGGTTCGGACTCCGGATCAAGCCGTCTGGAGTCAAGAGCTACCTAGTGCAGTACCGCGACGCGTCTCGCCACAGCCGCAGGGTGACGCTGGGCCGACATGGTGTCATCACGGCGGAGCAAGCCCGAGGGGCAGCTCAGCAGGTCCTCGCTGCCGTAGCCCGTGGCGAGAATCCAGTCGGAAGGACCGCCGAGAAGGCTGCAGAGCCCACGATCGAGGATCTGAGGGATAGATACCTGCGGGAGCACGCCGAGGTTCACAAGAAGCCCAAGAGTGTAGCCGACGATCGCCAGAAGTTGAACGAGTACATTGTGCCGACTTTCAAAGGGCAGACGGTTGCGGGCATCTGTAGGGACGACGCTGTTCGCCTCCAGCACAAGCTTAAGGACAAACCGATCCAGGCTAACCGAACGCTCGCGTTGCTTTCCAAGATGATGAATTTGGCCGAGCTGTGGGGGTGGCGACCCGATGGGTCGAACCCATGCCGACATATGACGAAGTTCAAGGAAACGAAGCGGGAACGGTACCTGAACGAGAAGGAGCTGCGACGACTGGGTGAGGCCCTGAAGGCCATGGAGGGCAAGGAGTATTGGGCGGCTCTGCTGGCGATACGGCTGCTGCTACTCACTGGGGCGCGGCTCGGCGAGGTACTGAGTCTCAAATGGGATTATGTGGACTTCGAGCACGGCCTGATACGGCTTCCCGATAGCAAGACCGGAGCCAAGGTCATCGTGTTGGGTGCGCCAGTCGTAAAGCTGCTAGCTGGGGCCAACCAGAAGAAAGGCAATCCTTGGATCTGCCCAGGCGAGCGAGGTCCAGGGCGTATTCGAGACTTGAACGGACCCTGGCGCCGACTGAGGGCCAAGGTCGACGAGATACAGGACAAAGAAGAGGCTGAAGGGGATCTTGACAAGAAAGACCGAGTCAACATATCGACTCTGCGGCTGCACGATCTTCGTCACAGCTTCGCCAGTGTCGGAGCCGCGGACGGTCTGAGTTTGCCGACGATCGGCGCGCTTCTCGGCCACACGCAGGCTGCTACCACCCAGCGCTATGCCCACTTAGCCAACGACCCGCTGAGACAGGCGGCAGGAGTGGTGGCCGGCCACATAGCAAAGGTCCTAGAGGGACAGCGGCCTCAGCGTTCTCGGAAGAGGAATGCGCCAGTTGGAAAAGACGGCGGATGACCGACCAAAATGCATTCCTTTCGACTGACCGTTTAGAACCGATCCAGACGCTGGTCGAGTGGATTCAGGTGTGGGCGGCTAGTAACGGGGTTGCAGACTCGTACTCATCGGAGCAATGGCACGCGATCGCGGTAACCCTTCCTAGCGACGTCTTGGCTGCGCCGGCCGTCGCGCAGAACCTGATGACAAGAGTGCTGATATGTGCCTGGCTCTTCTTGCGTCCTAAGGAAGTGCCGAAGCACCAGGATCTGGGGAGGCAATTCCGCAGGCTTCTCACCGCCATAGATAGGCTGGTCTCCCAGTTGAACGAACTTGACGAAGACGCGCAATCAGATCTTGAGGACTCTACGAGCTACGAGTACTACAAAGGCGAAATGCTTCCCGTGCATCCGCCTTTGAAGTTGGAGATAGTCCATCACATGCTTGCCGATCTTCGGCAAGGCGTCTCTTTCAGTCTTGAAGAAGGCATTGCACAGTCGTGGCGCGGTGCTCCCGTAGATGGTCGTCGTCAATCTCTGACCCTTGGCCTTATCGCGGCCTGGGAAGAGGCCGGACATGCTGCTGGATATAGCTGCAACGATAACGCGGGCATGGACGATCCGGCTAATTGCGATGACGCCAAGTATTCGAGCCCGTTTCTGACTTTTGCCGAGGCTGCCGCGAGACCGTTGATGGGTGACGATTTTCGCAAAAGAGCGTTCGTCAAGCAGATCCAGACCTGCAGGCGCATTGGACTTCGTGAGGCCTTGCACAAGCCTAAGCCCGAAGGAAAGTGACAGCGTCCCCCTACTGGGGGCACGCAAATCGAAACAAAACGGCTGATATGCGTGCCTTAGAATTTGTCTGCGGTCTTACCTATCGTTACTCCAGTATCGCCAAGCTGGAGGACCCCGATGAGACCGAAATGGACGACCAGGGAGGCAGCCCACTTCCTCAAGCTAGCGGAGCAAACGCTGGCAAACTGGCGGTGGCGTGGTTGCGGGCCACCGTTCGAGAAGTTGAACGGTGCCGTGCGCTATGACTCAGACGTGGTCAGGAATTGGGCCGCAGCACGCGAGCGTGTGTCTACGTCCGACCGAGGACATCGGTAGCGGGAAGCGGTTGAGATGGCCCGCTTTCGGATTCTTACAGCGGCTTGTCTTGAGCCCGATGGGGCCGACGACCGGCGTCTCCAGATCACGGGTCGTTGGATGTGCCGGGACCATGCGCGGGACTCGCATGGCGCAACGGATTGGTCTAGCCCTTTGCTGTTCACGACCGTCGCACTGCGGTCATGATCGCTCAGCACATCGGCGGCACGCCTTGCGCACGAAGGGGTAGGCTTGGTTGGCCCTGGCGCAGCGCTGGTACGTGCAAACCAAGAAGCGCACTTCTGACCTACGCCGCCCCACAAGGTCGCAGTCTGTTCTGTGACCGAGACGCCAACGGGGTCAAAGAGGGCCGGCCATGACGAAGGATGCAAAGGAGGTCCGCAGTGGGCTACTTGACCATGGAGGAGATCCTGAAACTGCCGCACTGTCAGGAATCCTGTCTTCAACGGGCAAGCTGCCAGGGGTGCCCCAGCTTCGTCTATCTGATAAACGAGAAACTGGCCATGGAATTGGAGAACGCGCGCAACCGACAACGGCGCCAGACGGTGAGCAGGAGTGTGAAATCTGGGTGGGGATCTCCAGGAACGAAGCCCGGGAGCTGATTAACTCACCCTCCCTTCTGCGTCCGTATTTTCGCCTCAGCGATGAAACAGCGCACGCAATGTGGACATACGACGATCCCCCGTTCTACTACCGTGGCCGAAAGTTCGAACGGGTCAGACCGCATACGTACTTGTTCGACCTTCGAGAATTCGCCGCCGAGTGCGGACTTACGGAACATCAACTCTACACGGACCTGAAGGAATTGTTCGCCCGTGGCTGCCTCGACGCCCTCCACTTTCGCATCAGGAGGAGCCGGGAAGACTTGGGAGACCTCCGCTCGGCTGAGGGGTTCGGATGCCCGCTCCCAGACCTGATGGAACCGAGCGACGATTTCGAGGGCAGGACTGACTGGATGCCGTCGGCGGTGTACATGGAGCCGCCGGGCCGCGATTTCGTCAAGATGCCGAAAGACGCCTGGCAGGTCAGGCAAGACGTGCTCCGGCTGCTCATCCGGATCTACATCGACGCGAGCTACCATACCCACAAGGTGCACTGCCAAGGCCGGTTTCGCCTCCTGGAACCGGGAGATCTCCTCTTGTCGTTTGCAGACCTTGAGCGTGAGTTCGGGGTGCATCGTAGACAGATCATGCGCTGGGCGAGCTACGCGTCGCGGGACGGATTGCTAGCGAAAATCCCTCACGGGCACGACAGGCTGTGGAAAACCCTCCTGTTTCCTGGACCGTTGTGATGTGGGGGTGTCACAAACACCCGTTTTCCTGTCACAACGGTGTCACAAATCAGCCTCGGACTGTCACGAGGGTGTCACCGAAGTGTCACACCCGTGTCACCAACTGGTCTGGTTTTCCCTGCAACTCACCATTTTCCCTAGACGTATTGAGACGTACGAGACGGAAAGACGTAAGAGACGTGAAGGACGTAAAGGAGTGGGCCGGACTCCTTCACAGGATTCCGGCTCCCTCCCCCGACCCAGGGAACACCGAACTGGAATCCCATTGCGAGCCCATGTCCTCGTGCCTCGGTCTTGGCTTCGAGATCTCGTCTTCACCTTCGCACCTAAGAACGTCTGTGCGCCTGCCCCAGGTGGTGAGCGGAACGCCTGATGATCGAAAGAAGCTGATCCATGGACAACACTTTCCTTCTGCCTGCCAGCGTCGTTGAGGACGATCGCTTCCGCGCCTGCACGACACGCGAGCGGGTCTTCCTGCTCTTCATCCTGTCCGAATTCGCGCTTCACGGGCCGTTCTACTCGTCGGACCTCATGATGGCCGTAACGTTGGGCATCAGCGTCACGAAGATCCGCGAGGCCCGGCGACTGTTTGAACGGCAAGATTGGATCACTGTGAGGACCGGGTTTCGGGTCGGAGGGAGGAATCTAGCCACCAACTACTTGGGCGCGCCCTGCAGCCAAATCGAGCCAGGTGCACTGGCCGCCCCTGTCCACCGCTTCGCGTTCGAGGTCCTTCTCGATCGGGTCCGGCAGGGGCAGCTACTGCACGCCGACCTTCTCGTCTACTGCATCCTCGACTACGTGCGTCTCGTGGGCATCGGCGAGGAGGAGCTGTCGTTCGAGCGGGACATCTTCGAGATCTCCAAGGAACGACTGCATACACTCACAGCCCTTCCCGGTGACCTACGGTCGGTTCGGCGTCTCTGTCGGAACTTCCGCTTTGATGACGGCTCAAGGCTCTTTGTCTATAAGGACCACCCGGACCGGCTCATCATCACCGACTGGCAGGAATTCGCCGATCCGTCACATTGCGAAGAGGCGCGACAGGAGCGGGAGGCGATGCGGGCAGACGTCGCCGCAAAGGTCCGGCTCCGAAAGGAGCTGCTTGGGGCGCAACGCCGCCAGCCCGCCGACCAGGGGGGTACGACGAAGAACCAAGATCCGCAGTCCCGGCAGGCGCAAGCCGTAGGTGACAGATAGGTGGCGGGACTCGTAGGTGACAAGTCGGCGGGCGAGCCCGTGAGAATCATGGCGGTGAGATGCGCGCCTTCCACATCTAGCTCTGCGGTTCTGTTACCTACCGGCACCCCGGAACAAGCGCACACCACAGAAGCGCGAACCGACCCATTTTTGCAACCAGAGGATCTGCAACAACCCCCATTAGTTCTGCACGGGATCTGGAGGGGGAGCGGCCATCGTCCTGAGCCTTTTGGCCTGCAAATCGGTATAGATCCTGAGGGTTAGGAGCTGGGCCGCGCTTGCATGCTGACCCAGACAGCACAGATTTCGCTGCAAATAGCGACACAGGCGATCGTGCCTGATGACCCGCGGATACCCGAGAAGGGCCGGTAATGCCGTGAACTGACCCCCAATAGGCAACCGGCTCCTCCGATCATTGCACCTTCACTCCGCCAAGCCTCCCGTAAGCCCTGCTGGCCCTGACGGTGGCGACCCGGTGTTCGGAGCTGTCGGGGCGGCGCCGACGGAAACATGAGGGAAGCCGGCTCAGAGACGCCGAAGCGACCAGGGTGCTGTCTGAGGGACCGATGCGCCCGGAAAGACCCACGGCGACTGCCAGCTCAGGATTTCGGTCGGGCTCGCACGGTCGGCGTCCCCCACGTATGCTTGGTGCGACCAAGAGATGATGGTACCGGGGAGCCCGCGTGCAACCTTTGCGCCTACGAAGAGATTCCCCTTTCGAGGAAGTCTCGGCTTTCTCACGCTCCGCGAAGGAGCGTCCGCTGCGTGTGCTCGTCCTTGACCGGCAAGATCGCGCACCCGCGTTCAACCACCTTCGCTGCCTGTCGCAACTGGACGGCGTCATTCTCGCCTCGGACGGCCCGGACTTCCCCCACGGCGTCTCCTTCCTTACGGACCCGAGCCTGCCCGGCGGCATCCGGATCTGCGACGGCAAGCGCTGGACCGTCTACCGGGTCCCGCGCGAGGGCTGGTACGCGAAGTGGCTTAAGGATGACGTGCTGTGGCGGGAGCGCATGCTCGTGGCCGCCGCTAACGGCCACAACCTGGATATCCTCGTCTTTGCACAAGCCCCCATCGACGTCCCCTTCTTCTCGAAGATCTACGAGGCCGTTAACATCCTCACGGCCGAGCAGGCGCTCCCCTACGTCACGCTGTTCTTGCGCACGAGGGGCATCTACGTCCTCGACTGCCGAAGCGTGCCACACCTGATCAACGCGGGCGGCTTCTACTGGGAGCTGATGCGAGCGCTGCTCCCGGCTTCTTGGCCTTGGTTCTCCTCGTGCCTCGCGATGGAGAAGCAGGGGAGGCCAATCGTGGCCCGCCTAGGGCAGTCGGTCCTCCAGCGGGTCGACCAGGCGCTCCGAGCGCGCGATCGTCTCCTCGTGCAGAGCCTGCGGCCGCAGGACAACGATACCAGGGACGAGATACGCTTCTACCTCGACGTCATGATGCTGACGCTGTCCGGGGCGGTCGATTCACTCGCCCTCGTGATAGACGACGTCTACGGGCTCGGCTCACGGCCGATCAACGCGACCTTCCGGAATAGGGAGTGGCGGAAGAAGCTGCGACGAGCAGCCCCGGGGATTTCAGCCGCCCTCGAATGTGACGGCGCCCGCCATCAGCACTCCCTTGAGCTACTCGCTTGCCTGCGGAACACAATCCACCGGGCGGCCATCGAGACGATGGCCATGCTCGGGCCGGCACGGACGGCGGGGACCTGCCTGTTCCTGGAGGCGGACGCCCATCCCGATGTCCGCCGCCTCATGCATGATGCCGGTGTGGAGGAAGCGTGGACGATCGATAAGTGGGCGGACGGCGCGGTGCTGGTCGACGCTGTACGCTGCGCCGAGACACTGATCGTCAGAATACCGGCCTTCATCGACCGGGTGATGAGCGAGACGGTGTTCCCCAGTGCCGCCGGCGCAGCGAGGAGGATTGCTGCTCCGACGGGAGCTGGGTCTCCTGACCCTTCTCACCTTCGATGGCTTGCGGGCATCAAGCCCTACACCTAGAGCCGGCCCCCAATTGCAGCAAACCCAGGATGGCCCGCTCCTTTTCGTCGCAAACCCGACACTAACGTCACATGGTGTGCAGCTTACCCGCTGCTCGCCCCGGTCCCCCAGAGCCCCTCGCAAAAATAGCAGCCAGGCTCCGGCACATCCGCGCACCGGCGAATGGTCTGCCGATCGGCACGGTAGACGAGGTAGGGGATCGGCGGGCGCAAGCCCGTGACGTAGGCCATGAATTCCGTCACAGCGAGCGACGCGACCGCACCGTTGATCGAAATGACGGACGGCCCGGTTGCCCCTAGTTCCGACTTGCGAACCCCGTAGATCCGCTCATCGGCCGCCGCCTGGTCCTCAGTCATCGACTCCCGCGTGATTTCCGCTTGGTCCAACACGCCCAAGCAGAGCAAGCAGCCGCCCCCGTTGCAGAACACAACCCGCCCGCCATACCACGGCTCCTTGCCCTCGGCGTTGATCTCGCTCGCAAGATCAAAATAGGGCTTCGCGTAGCGGCTGCACAGCTCGGTCAACTGCAGCCGGGGCAGCTCCCGATCAAG
>JAMDEO010000077.1 GCA_023483915.1 Actinomycetota bacterium | reverse complement strand
GGAACTCGGTCACGATCCAGTCGACAATGGTCTTGTCCCAGTTGTCGCCGCCCAGGTGGGTGTCGCCGTTTGTCGATTTGACTTCGAAAACGCCCTCACCCAATTCAAGAATGCTTACGTCGAAGGTGCCGCCACCCAGGTCGAATACCAGGATGGTCTGTTCGTGTTCCTTATCGAGGCCGTACGCCAGTGATGCTGCGGTCGGCTCGTTGATGATGCGCTTGACTTCCAGGCCGGCGATGATACCCGCGTCCTTGGTCGCCTGGCGCTGCGCGTCGTCGAAGTAGGCGGGCACGGTGATGACGGCTTCGGTGACTTCTGTTCCTAGGAAAGCTTCCGCGTCACGCTTGAGTTTCTGCAGGATCTTGGCCGAAATCTCCGGCGGGGAGAATTGCCCGTCCTTCACCTGGACACGGCAGTCGCCGTTCGGCCCCTCGACCACCTTGTAAGGGACGATCTTCATTTCCTCGCTCACGCCTGAGTACTTTCTACCCATGAAGCGTTTGATGGAGAAGACCGTATTCTCTGGGTTCGTGACGGCCTGGCGTCGAGCCACTGTGCCAACCAGTTGCTCCCCGGTTTTGGTGAAAGCGACCACGGATGGAGTGGTGCGTCCGCCCTCTGCGTTGGGGATGATGGTCGGCTCGCCGCCTTCCAGCACGGCCATGGCCGAGTTGGTCGTGCCCAGGTCGATGCCGATGATCTTACCCATTATGTTTCCTCCGAAGCTCGATACAAGTGCATTAGTATGGTGGCATTATAAAATCTGAGTCGGTCTATGTCAAGTTATTCCAGCTTGGCAGCCGGCTCGAACAACCGTGGGGAGGATTCCCTGATGCGAACCTTCCGCAAACCCAACTAGAGTCGGGAAGCTACTATCTGGCGAGTGGCTGAGGATCAGAGACGCTGCATAAAAGAAGCGGGGCCCGTCCGAGAATCTCGGACGGGCCCCCTGAGTGCCCCGAGCGCCAACTCCTATTGGGGCCTAAACTGAAGTTTTGCGGCTAGAAGATACCGGCCACGTAGTCGGCCAAAGCGGACCTTTCCGCCGCGGTCAACGAAGAGGCTGCTCCGGACATCGAGCCAGTGGTGATTTTGGCCAGGATGTCGGCAGGGGTTAGGTTGGCTCCGATGGGGATCCCGTTCGAGTTGTGGCAACTCGAGCAGGATGTGAGGAAGAGCGCGGCGGCGTTGATAGCCGCCGTTGTTGTAGTGTTGGGCGGGGCCGTGGTAGTTGTTGATGCTGCGGTGGTTGTGGTCGTCTGCCCTACCGTTGTCGTGGTCGCGCCGGCGGTGGTTGTGGTCGTCTGCCCTACCGTTGTCGTGGTCGTTATCCCGGGTACGGTTGTGATTGGACCGCTTGGGATATTTGCTTCTTCGCCATCATCGGGCTCGTCATCGTAATCGAGGTGTCCATCATCATCGTAGTCGAGGTGTGCATCACCTTCCCGGTCGCCGTAGCTGCGGTTTTCGCCGGCAGCTATACGGTCATGATCGCCGGTACGCCATTCTTTGGCACTCCTTGTGGCATGCCGCGTTTCTGAATGGGGTGAGGCGGCCGCCGGCCGGGCATATCCCCAACCGACGGCTCCGATGGCGACGGCTCCGATCAGCACAGCGCCCAAAGTTATCCATCTTCTTTTGTTCAACAGGATTTACCTCCGAGGTTGCGGCCGGTAATTCAACGGCCGAGTCAACGATCGCCGCACCCGAGGGCCTGCTCGCCAGAGCAGAGCGTCTCAGATGGCACGGCAGCCGAACGTAGTTGCGTGGTATCCCGCCGGCGAATGTCGGCACCATCCGCGGCTACCCTGTCTACGGCCTTCTCTCCGGCGCCGCCCTGCCAACCGGCTCACCAGGAGAAAATCCCGATTGTTGGAGCTGCCTGGGTGCAACACGACCCTCCTCTTCTGATCTGAGTCGGTGTTTCCAACATGGCCGCGGTGCCCATGACGGTCACTACAGCGCGGGATCAGTCTACCGGGACGATCTAAGAGCCTCATGACAAGTCTCTAAGAATGCTCACACAATTCTTGCTTCCGTCAGGGACTCGGTGTGAAGGAGTGTCGCCGGCCGAGATTAGGATCGGTTTCCGCGGGAGAAGCCTTGCGGGAAGCGCGACGTCACGGGCGCACCCAGTTGGGGCCGGAAGCGTCTCAGCAGCACAAACGCAAACTAATCGTCCCCGCTACCCCCGGAGAGCGCGATGTCTTCCGAACCTTCGGCCGGCCGGTATTCCTCGGATTCAGCAGCTCCCGATGCCGGAAGCTGCGGGCCGGGACTTAGCTCGCTGAGCGGGTTCTCAACGATGGAGGGTGAGTCGTTACCCCCACCCATGGACGGTGGAGACGGAGAAGCCGTGTCCGCGCCGGAGTCTCCCTCAGATACCGGCGGCGTGGGACCACTGCTTCTGTCACCGCCGGGGGTTTCTTGGGAATCTTTCGCGACCTCTGCCGGTTCCGGGCTCGTGGTAGCCACCCCGGGCTGCAGCCCCCTGGGGACAGCAACACGAGGCTCGCTGGCCACCTGGCTGGACGTGGTGAAGGAACTGCCTAGGGTAGTGGAATCGGCTGAAGCGTCGAACTCTGCCGCCAGCCCCCCTTCGTTGGATGCGATGGTCTTGGGGGTTCCTGCAGCGAACCCGGGATCTGGTTGAGCTATCGAACCCAGGAGCCGGACCCATGGAGCACCGGCATGCAGCTGCCCCAAGACAACACCCACAGCCAAGATGGCAACTACCGTCAGCACCGCAAATACCGGGGTAAGAAGACTTCCCCTGATCTTCATCCGCGTCCTTTCTAGCCATGAGCGGCATGATTTCCGACTCCGGCATTCGGGGGCTCGGTCTGGTCGAGCTTACGCCGAATCTCTAAGAGCTCATTAATAGAAGTCTAAGAATATCCTCACGATGCCTATGATCCCGCCCCATATGCTCGCCGGGGGTGCCTCACGCGGCGCATCCTTCGGGGGCTGGTGTTTACGGCGGAGGCCCGATCTGAGAACGCCGGTAGACGGACCGAGAAGGTGCTGCCCTCGCCCGGGACACTGGAGGCCTCAAGTGAACCGCCGTGTGCCATGATGATCTCGCGGGCGATGGTCAGACCGAGGCCAGAACCGCCGCCTTCCCTCGAACGGGAGCTGTCTCCCTGATAGAAGGGCTCGAAGATATTGGGCAGATCGTCGGGCCCGATCCCCGGACCTGAGTCCATGACGTCCATGCGCGCATGTGTGACTCGACCCTGCTGGACCAACCCACCCGAAACACGGATCCGACCTGGAGGGGACGTAAAGCTGATAGCGTTTGCCAGAAGATTCAAAAACACGCGGGCCAAATCCTCAGCGAAGCCCAAGACGAATATATCCGCCGGCAGATCTATTTCGACCCGAACCCCCTTCTCGCCGGCAAGCGCTTCTACCTGCTGAATGGTGGCCCCGAGCAGTTCGCCAAGATCGACGATCTCCGGCTCCTCGTTTCTGGGCCGGCCCGCGCGGGCGACACTGAGTAGCCCTGTGCTCAAGCGGATCAACCTGTCGACCTGACCCTCGAAATCCTGCAGCGCCGCCTGGTATTCCGCGGGAGTCCGTTCCCGCGATAGGGTTACGCCTATCCCTCCCTTCATGGCGGTCAAAGGGGTGCGCAACTCATGAGAGGCGTCCGAGGTAAAGCGACGCTCCCTCAGGAACGCCTGCTCGACCCTGTCAAGCATTCGATCGAAGGCTCCGGCCAGTCTGCCGATCTCATCGGCCGGGCCCTGGTACCGTATACGACGGCCGAAATCTCCTGGTCGGATGGCATCTGCGACTTGCGAGATCCGAACAAGAGGACGGAGCGTTCGGCCTGCCAGCAGGTAACCGGCGATGGCTGCCAGCACGAGCGCAATCGGGAGTACCAGATACAGCTGAGTTCGTAGGGTCTGGAGCAGTCCCTCTGTAGGTTGGAGGGACCTCGCCGCTTGGATCCAAGCCTGCAATTGTCCGTCAGTGCCCGGAACGGGCTGGGTCAGAATCCGCCAGTGCACCCCCGACGCATTGACGATCAGATAGCCCGCACTCGGAGGAGCCGGAAGTCCCTCGATTGCTTGCCCGGTTCCATCCCACTGCTCACCGGCCGGCGAGAGAACCCGAAGGGAGAAGCCTTCTTCGACATGGCGCTGGGGAGATGCGGATGCATTCTTCTGGAAGACGAGGCGGGTGCCATCACTGGCAAGAGACACGATGGCCTGGGACACTGCGACACGCAGGCTGGAATCGACCTCGTGCATGACCTTATGCTCCGTCTGAAAGTAGACGTAGGTCCCAACTCCGAGCAGACTGATTCCCACCAACACGACGAAAGAAGCAACCACCCTTTGGCGCAGAGTACCGAGCAATCGCCTCCCCGAGTCAGCTTCCGTTCGAGCCATCGTCCTCATCCAGGATGAATCCCATACCCCGGATCGTGCGGATCACCGCGCGATTGCGGTCATGGCCGAGCTTACGCCGCAAATAGCCGATATAGACATCAACTACGTTGGATTCGTGATAGAAGTCGAAGCCCCACACCCGCTCCGCGATTTGAGTGCGCGTGAGCACCTCCCCTCGGTGGCGCAGCATGTATTCGAGAAGGGCGAACTCCCTGCGGCTCAGCGTGACCAGCCGCCCGCTTTCACGAACTTCGCGGCGCGTCACATCCATCTCGATGGAGCCGGCAGAAAGTATGGGCTCAGCCTCAGGGCGCGGCCGGCGAAGGAGCGCACGCACACGCGCGAGCAACTCAGCAAAGGCGAACGGCTTGACCAGGTAGTCGTCGGCCCCGGAGTCGAGACCGCGAACCCGGTCGTCGACGGTGTCGAGGGCGGTGAGCAGGAGCACGGGGGACTTGATACCGATGGATCGGAGCCTGGAGAGCAACTCTAGCCCATTGAGATCTGGGAGCAGGACGTCAAGGATCAGAAGATCGTGGACGGCCGAAACGGCACGTTCTAGGCCTTGCGCACCATCGCGTTCCCAATCGACTTCGTACCCTGCTTCGATAAGACCTTGGCGAAGAAACCGGCCGATGCCCGCGTCGTCTTCCACCACCAAGAGCCGCAATTAGACCCCCTTCTTCAGGTCGAGCGGGGATTATAGCCTAGAGGGGAGTTGGGGTGGGCTTACAGCCGGGGTGGCGCCACCCCCCTGGCGCCCATCCACCTCAACACGGAAAGTTGACCCATTCATCTGGTCTGGCGCGTCCAGACGAACGGCTGTGCTGACTTCATGCAGGGCGGCTCGAGACTCCGTCTTTTCGTGAGACGTGCGCGACGCCAACCGGAGGGACAGAAGACCAAACAACCGGTGATCATCGACCTACGGCCGGTCGAGCCTGAAGACGCTGAGGGCCCCAATTGGGGCCCTCAGCACTCTTTCCGGCGGATTACTTGGATCTCGCCGATCGAGCAGGATAGTTGTCCTATGCCACTAGTTTACGTCGAACGCATTACTGGCCCCGGTGGGCGTAACGTCGGTCGCGTGGATCACCACGCCGGTACTAACACCTGTGACTGTGACATTGCCCGTCCACACGCCAGCCGTGAAGGCCGTCGTGTTCGTAGGCGCGATGTCCGGAGTGCCTGTCGTCTCCGTCAGAGTCAAGGCCGGGGTTCCTGTGTAGCCCGTGACAGTGTTGTTGTTGACGTCTTGCGCAGTGATCGTGATGCTGAATGCAACGCCCGTTGCCTGCGGACTGGTAATCGTCGCGAAGGCGAAATGGTCTAGAGGTCCCGGAGTGAACGTCACTGTGGCCGTCTGGGTGATCACCAAGTTCGAGTCTGTCACGTCGGTTGCGGTGAATACATCCGCCCCCGCGGTGGTCGAGCTAACCGCGAAAGTCACGACTCCCGAGGCATCGCTCGGCCCCGATGCGGCTCCGATGTTGGGCGTGCCAGGACCAGATGTCTTCGCAAGTGTGACCGTCTTGCCGGAGACCGGGTTGTTGTTGGCGTCCTTCAACGTGACAGTGATTGTCGACGTTGTGGCGCCGTCAGCCACAACGGACGTGGGTAAAGCAACAACCGTGGACTGGCTTGCTGAAACAGGTCCGGCCGTAAAGGTCACGGTGGCCGTCTGAGTAATCACGACAGCGTCAGTCGTATCTGTGGCCGTGAACACATCCGCACCTGCGGTGGTGGACTTCACTGTGAAGGTCACCACCCCGGATGCGTTGCTCGGGCCGGAGGCTGCGCTGACGGTCGGTGATCCGGGACCCGATGTCTTGGCGAGGGTCACGGTCTTGCCGGCCACTGGATTGTTGCTTGCGTCCTTCAGGGTAACTGTGATCGTCGAGGTCGTGACTCCATCCGCGACTACCGAGACAGGAGACGCGCCTACGGTCGAATTGGCCGCGGAAACAACGCCAAGACCATAAATGAAGTCGTTTTCTGCGCCACCAGGAGTAGCGCTAGTACCGCCGGCGGTGGTCACAGTCACATCAACTGTGCCTGCTGCGTGTGCAGGCGTGAAACAAGTGATCGATGTATTGCTTACGACCACCACCGTCGTCCCGGGGAATCCGACTCCCCCAAACAGCACGGTTGCACCCGGAACGAAGCCGGTCCCGGTGATGGTCACTGCCGTGCCCCCACCCGTGGATCCACCGTTAGGAACAACCGCAGTCACAGTTGGCGCGCCGTAAGCATAGTCATTACCAAGCCCTGTGGTCGGGCTGGTGCCGGCGGCCGTGGTTACGGTTACGTCAACCACGCCGAGCGCAGCCTGGGCAGGAGAGACACACGTAATCTGGGTCGGGCTGACGACGACCACACTGGTTGCCGCGACACTCCCGAAGGCCACCGTCGCCCCAGGCACAAAGCCGGTCCCGGTGAGAGTGACCGCAGTGCCAGCTGCTGTGGTGAATTGCCCGTTCGGAGTGAGTGCGGTAACGGTCGGACCACCATAAGCGTAGTCATTGCCGGTCCCAGTGGTCGGACTGGTGCCAACGGGGTTGGTCACGGTGACATCGACCGTGGTGCCCGCCGTGCCGGCGGGTGCGACCGCAGTGATCTGAGTGGGCGAATTAACGGTATAGCTGGTCGCGTTGACCAGTCCAAACTTGACGGCAGTCGCACCGGAGACGCCGGTAAACCCGGTCCCGGTGATGACGACTGAGTTTCCGCCAACCGCCGGTCCCGAGGCCGGATTCAGGGCCGTTACCGTCGGTGCCCCGTAGCTGTACTTACTGGCCATGGTGGCCATCAGGCTAGTTCCGACAGGGTTCGTCACCGTCACGTCGACGGTCGTGCCATTTGTTCCAGCCGGAGCCACAGCCGTGATCTGCGTGGGCGAATCTACCGTGTAGCTGCTCGCGTTGTTGTTTCCGAACTTCACTGCTGAAGCGCCGCTAAGCCCGGTGAAGCCGGTCCCGGTGATGGTCACAGTATTGCCGCCCGCTGCAGGTCCGGCGGCCGGGTTAAGGACGGTGATCGTCGGGATGCCATAGCTGTACTTGCTCGCCGCGCTCGTGGCGGAGATTCCGGCTGGCGTGGTGACTGTCACGTCAACTGTCGTATTCACCGTGCCCGCCGGAGCAATAGCCGTGATCTGCGTGGGTGAATTCACCGTAAACCCGGTGGCATTCGTGGTCCCAAACTTGACGGTGGACACATTGATGAAGTTGGTACCAGTGATGATCACAGTATTGCCACCCGCCGCAGGTCCGGCGGCCGGGTTAAGGGCCGTTACCGTGGGGAAGCCGTAGGCGTAGTCATTGGCAACTCCGATGGTCGAGCTCGTGCCCGCTGGAGTGGTCACCGTCACATCCACTATCGTCCCGGCCGTCCCGGGCGGAGCGACCACCGTGATCTGGGTCGAGGAGTTGATGGTGAAAGTCGTTGCCGTGACCGTGCCGAATTTGACATTCTGCGCTCCGGTGAAATTCGTTCCTGAGATGACAACTGTGTTGCCGCCGGCCGCTGGGCCAGAATTGGGGTTAAGAAGGGTGACCGTCGGCACTGCCGTAAGGAAGGTCACGGATTTCACCCTCAGGATCATCGCGACAGCCTGAGCTCTGGTGAGATTCGAACCCGGACGAAGATAGACCGAGCCGCCGCTCGGGCTGCCTTGAACCACGTCCCGCGCGGTCAAGTAGGCAGTGTATTGCTTGTGCACGGTCGCTACGCTCGTGTTGTCGGCGTACTGAGCCAAGAGCGCGGCTCCTTCGGCCGTGTACCACGCGCTCAGGCTGGCGTAGTTATCGAGCGCGCCGGCGATGTGACCTCTTAAGGCCAGCTCTTTCTGCGATAGATACGACCCAAGAATCGAATTGGCCTGCTGCCGGCTGACCGACGAATTGGGATGGTAGGTCCCATCAGGAAAGCCGTTGATCACGCCTGCATCTACGCCCCCCTCTATCCAGGCGAAGAATGTATTCGTCTTGGGCACATCGCTGAAGGTGGGCACTGCCGGATTCGCAGTACCGAGAGCGAGCCCGTCAACCGCCATCTTGGCGAACTGCCCACGCGTGACTGCCAGATTCGGTTTGAAGGTACCATCTGGGTAACCGGCAGCGACAGTCGCTGCGTCCGCGGCGGTGACGTGGTAGACGTTGATCCAGGTCTGGTCGGAGATGTCCGACCAGCGATCGGCTGCCATCGCCGAGGTCCCACCGATGAGGGCAATTAGCGCCGCCACCACCAACAGAATGGTGACTCTTGCTCCCCAGCGTAGTCGAGAACGGTGTCTATGACTTCTCATTCCCACTCCTCTCTTACTCTGCGATTGAGCCCTTTGGAAGTTGCGGGTCTAGAGGTGTACCCGCCACAGCGGGTTAGACTTTGCCGCGTGGTCCACCGGATCCCTGGACTTGTATTCACCTCCTTGGAACGGCTGCTTCAAAATCAACTATAGTCTTCGAGGCCCGCGAGGACTAGGGCGGTTGATGGCGTCCCACAAACACGTATATGTCCGAAGCAGGTCAGACATTACATCTCGCGTAAAAGAAACTCTGATTGGCTAGAATACGTCAGTACTTTGCCCGGCCAATTGGATACCCGGATAGGTCAGAGGATGGTATGAGGATCGGTCGCGAGACGCGCAGCGCCCGAAAGCGGCGCGCACAGTACGTCCAGCGGAGACGGATCATTATCGTCCTGGCAGTGCTGCTTGCCTTACCCCTCATAGGTCTTGGCATCTGGGTGGGCATTGCAACATTTGGGCTGCACACGGCAGCCGCCCTGCAGAAGGACATTCCCTCCCTGGAGGACCAGCACCAGGTCTCTCTTGCCGAGACCACTCAGATCTATGCAGCCGACGGTACGCTCCTCGCCTATCTCCACGGGGTTGAGAACCGCACGGTCATTAGCGGCAAGCAGATCCCTGACTCCATCAAACACGCGATTGTTTCGGTGGAAGACGAACGCTTCTACCAGCACAACGGAGTCGACGCAGAGGGCTTCATCCGGGCGCTTGTGACCAACCTCAAAGCCAACAAGGTGGAGGAAGGCTTCTCCACCATCACAATGCAGCTTGTCGGCAACCTCTATCTGGACCGCAGGGACATATCGCTCACCCGCAAGTTCGACGAGATGGCTCTGGCCTGGCAGTTCGAGAAGAAATACTCCAAGGACGAGATCCTGGACATGTATCTCAACACGGTCTATTTCGGCTCCAACGCATACGGAATCGAGGCGGCGGCCAAAACCTATTTCGACAAGGACCCCACGGATCTGACTCTGGCCGAGGCGGCCCTCCTTGCCGGGTTGCCACAGGCTCCGAGTGCGTATTCCCCGCGCAATCATCCCCAGGAAGCCGTCAACCGCCGCAACCTGATTCTGGTGAAAATGTACGAACAGGGCTTCATCCCGCTCGAGGAAGCGCGTGCCGCCATCCGCGAGCCCTTGAAGCTGGCGCCCTATTCTCCCTACACCAAAGTGCAAGAGCCCTATGTTGTGGCTTATGTGCGCAAGCAGCTCATCGACATGTTCGGGGAAGACCGGGTATTCAAGGGCGGTCTGCGCGTCGAAACGACCATCAATCCCGCCTACCAAAAACTGGGTATGGAGGCTATCTCGAGCACCCTCAACCAAAAGGGCGACCCATCGGCCGCGCTCGTCAGCATTGAGACCCAGACCGGCTACATCCGCGCAATGGTGGGCGGCAGCGATTATGACAGCTCCAAGTTCAACCTTGCCGCCCAGGGCCGGCGGCAGCCGGGTTCTGCATTCAAGACCTTCGTGCTCACGGCTGCGATTGAGTCGGGCATCGACCCCTACGACACCTACTACGAATCGATGCCCGTATCGCTCACGTACCCGGGCGCTCCGAAGCCCTGGAACGTCAAGACGTACGGCAACAACTACTACGGGACCTCCAGCCTAGTGCAGGCGACATTACGCAGCGACAACACGGTATACGCGCAATTGGCCCTCGACGTGGGCGTGGACCACATCGTGGATGTGGCGCACCGCATGGGCATCACCTCCTTCCTCAATCCGGATCCGGCCATCGCACTGGGCGGGCTGCAATACGGAGTATCGCCGCTGGAGATGGCCTCCGCGTATGCCACGCTTGCCAACCACGGGGAACACATCGAGCCGACCATCATCACCAAAGTCACCGACTCCAAGGGCAACGTGGTTTGGGAAGCGCATCCCAAGCAAACGCAGGCCATTTCTGCCGGAGTGGCCTACGAGGTGACGCGGATACTCCAGCAAAACATCCTCAGCGGAACCGGCAAGAAGGCCAACATCGACCGTCCGGCCGCGGGCAAGACCGGGACCGCACAGGAGAACTACGACGCATGGTTCTGCGGTTATACGCCCAACCTCTCCACTGCCGTCTGGATGGGCCACCCCGAGGCGCAGATAGCCATGGACGACGTACATGGCATCCACGTGACCGGCGGGAGCTTTCCAGCCGAGATGTGGAACAAATTCATGTATGAGGCCGACCGGGACTATCCTGAAGATGATTTCCCAGTTCCCACTGTCAAAGTGAATTGGGACCCGTTCTTCCACAGCTCATATGCGGTCCCACCGACCTCGAGCACGACGAGCAGTACCTCTTCCACCACGACGACGCTCCCCACGACAGACACCACGCTCGGTCCGCCCCCCACTGAGGGATCGACCACTACAGTGGTGCCCACCACCTCGCCACCCACAACGGCGCCGCCCACTACGGGGCCTACCAGCCCTCCCAGCACGGTATTCTAGTCCCTCCCAAGCGAGGGAACACACACCGCCGGCCGTCTCTATCCGCTCCACTCGAGCACGCGACGCCGCGTCCGAACCGGCAAGGTTGAACTTGGAG
>JAMDEO010000056.1:4029-11403 GCA_023483915.1 Actinomycetota bacterium | reverse complement strand
ACCCGAGCCAAGCCCAGAGAGCACGGGCACCGTCGTTGTGGGGGCGACCCCGACTGTTACGCCTCCTCCATCTACCAGCACGGCCACGGGGACCCCTGTATCTCGGTTCGCCGGCTCGCCGACGGCTACGCCCACTGCAGTGCCGTCCAGCACGGCGACCGCCACGGCGGCGCCAATCTTAACCTCAACCGATACACCCAGGGCGATGCCCTCCAGCACGCGGACCGGCATTCCCGTTCCCTCTTCTACGAGCACGCCTCCTCCCGTACCGACGGCGACGGCCGCGCTGACGCCGGTAGGCACAGCACTGCCCGTAGACACGGCGACCGCCACGCCCACAGCGATGCCAACTGAATTGCCTACCACGACGGCTATGCCCAGCCCGTCAGCTACGTCGACGCACATTGTTACGCCAACATCTACGGCCAGCCCTAGCGTTACGGCTTCGTCCGTGCCTACCTTCACCGAAACGCCGACCGCTACCTCTTCGCACAGCCCGACGGGCACCGCCACACCGGCGGAGGCTATGACGCCGACCCCGACCTCGGGTCTGGCTAGGATACGGTCGGCGTGGGTCACGCCGGACGATGATCCTTCTGTAGTGGGAAGCGAGATAATGCCACGCCCGGGCGCGGCCAGGGAAGCAAGCGCATGGGTGGTGATCGATGAACTGGGAAGCAGTGTCGGCGGCAACGACGGGAGACTCACCGTTGCCGGGCGGGTATCGCAGGGAACGCAGCCACGGGTCGCCGCGCTGGATTTCAGGCCTGTAGAGAATGCCGCTGTAATGGAGGGCGCGCTGAATATCGCTGTGGGCTCCGGTCTGCTGACGGCGGCGCAGGGCAACGCGATCAGGAATTCGCTGATGGCCCAGGCGGCCAGGATGTACGTCGCGGCCTTCGCGCTCGAAAGCTATGCCCCGGCGGGCAGCTACGGCGTCGATGTCTGGCTGGCCGACGCGACCGGCGCCGAAGTGTATAGAGCATCGACCAGTTTCGTCTACCAGAGCCTGTCGGCGTTCGATCTCGACTTCGCTGTGGTGGATTTTGGAAACGTGGTGGCGGCAACATCCTCGCACATCGTTGGCGATGATCGATTTGTCCCCGGTGACCGCAGACCGACCATCAAGAACATAGGGAACGTGCCTTTGCGGCTGGAGCTGAGGTTCACGCCCATGGTCGACGCATCGGGAACGGTCCAGGTAGCAGACCTGAGCGCAAGCTTCCTGGGCGAGAAACTCGACTCCAGCCCTACGGGTTCCGTGGTCTTCGGCAACCTGCTGCCGCCGGGCCGGTCGGCGGGCATCGATTTCTGGCTCGAGCCGCCGGCAGACCTGCCGGTGAGCACTTACCTTGGCAGCGTGAGCGTTTCGCTCCGCGCCCCTTAGTCATCGGCACTTCGTAGCCAGTGGCCGGACTGTACCTTGCTCGAAGGTGGGGACACGATGCCCGCCTTCGAGCGTGGCGATCACGCCTCGGAAACCGGGCTGCCCGGCCGTGCCAGAGACCCTCTCCGTTCGCCTCGGCTTTCCCTTCTCCTTATTAGCGCGCCTCGCCGTGTTGCTGTATACTACGCACGCCAATGCATTCGAGCCGAAGCCTAATCTACAAGGGGAGAGAACGATGCGAAGCCTACAGACGTTTGGCGTTGTGACCCTGGCCCTATTAATCTCCGGCGCCTGCACTCCGGCTGCTCCAACCTCCGTGCCGACGAAGGCACCTCCGGCGGCTACTGTCGCCCCGGCCGCGGCGGCGACTGCTGCCCCGACCGCAGCACCCAAAGTTGCCGCTCCGACGGCAACACCGGCGGCGAAGATCAAGCGCGGCGGCGTGGTGACGATGGCCCGCACGTCGAGCTACAACGACATGGACCCGCATCGTACCGTAGCCGATGGACCGATTACCACGATGCTGTACGACACGCTCCTGGACTACTCCATGGTCGACCCTAACACCGGAAAGCACGAGCTGGCCCCGATGCTAGCCGAAGCGTGGAAGGTGATCGACCCGAAGACCATCGAGTTCAAGCTACGGAAAGGCGTAAAGTTCCATGATGGCAGCGATTGGAACGCGGAAGTGGCCAAGTGGAACATCGAGCGTATCCGGGATGACAAGAAATCGGCTGGCAAGCACCTGGTCAGCGAGATCGAGACGGTGGAGATCGCCGATCCGCTCACCATCAGGCTGAAGCTGAAAGTCCCCTGGGCCACACTTCTCATCAATCTGACCGGAACGACGGGCGGTGCCGGTGGAAATGCCACCCAGATGGCGTCTAAGGCGGCGGTGGACAAAGGAGGGGACGAGATCCTCTCGACCAAGCCGGTCGGCACCGGGCCGATGGTCATCGACCAATGGCTGCGGGACGACAAGGTGATCATGAAGAAGTGGGACGGCTACTGGAAAACCGGAGCGGATGGCAAGCCCCTGCCCTATCTGGACGGGTTCGTCGAGCGCGTGATCCGCGATACCTCAGTCCAACTGGTCGAGTTGCGGTCCGGGAACATCCAGGTGATGGAGAACGCCGATCCCAAGGATGTTGCCAGCATCAAATCGAATCCCGACCTGGTGTACTGGGAGATTCCCTGGGCCAACGTTGCCAGGTTCACCTTCGGCTTCAACCAGGAGCGGGAGCCGTTCAAAGGCAACGTGAAGGTCCGTCAGGCAGCGCAGTACGCCATCGACCGGGAGAATCTGGCCAAAGTGATGGGGTTCGGCCTGGCCAAGCCAGCCTACTACGCGTTCTGGACGCCGGCCCTTCTCGGCTACAACGAAAACATCCCCAACTACAAGTTTGACCTAGCGAAGAGCAAGCAGTTGCTGGCGGAGGCGGGATATCCCAACGGATACGACCTGAACATTATGGTGACGGCCCGCGATCCGGACAGGAAGATCGGCGAGATCGTCAAGCAGATGTGGGACACCGCCGGCATCAGGACGACGTTGGACATAATCGAGCGGCTGGCGGCCATCGACCGGTCCAATGCGGGGAACTTCCAGTCGTACTTCTGGGGACAGAATGCTTCCCCCGATCCGGACCTGCAGTCCCGTATGATCGTCACCGGCCGCCCATCCAACTGGTCGAGGTACTCTAATCCCGAGCTGGACAAGTGCATGGCCGACGGCCGCAGCGTCTATGAGAACCAGGAGCGGCAGAAGATCTATGAGCGGTGCCTCCGCATCGTCCAAGAGGATGCCTTGATCGGTTCCGGATATCTCGAGCCGTACAACAGAGTATTCAACAAATCGGTCAAAGCGCTGCAGGTGCACTGGATACAGACCGATCTGCGTGAGACCTGGCTCGACAAATAGCTAGAATCATAATACTTCAGACCACTAGTGAGCAGTCACACACGGAGTGATGAATGTCATTCTGATCCGAAGCGCAGCGGTCGCAGACTCGCCTCTGGCGAGAGGCGAAGAATCCCGGCCTCAGAGGGCTGAGATCCTTCGCGAAGTCTATCCTGAGCCCTTCGCTGCCGCTCAGGGTAAACTTCGCGAAGGGCTCGGGATGACAGACCATCATCGCGGTGTTGACAGACTACTAGTAGAAATATTAGTGGTCTTTTGTTGTTTAGGTTCGCCCAGAGGGCATATAATGTTGTCAGATTGAGAAACAAAGCTATTTGCAGTGGGTGTTTTCTCAACCAATGTTTTCGATTTCGTACGCCAGAAGGCAGAGCACCTTGACAGAAGGAGAAGGAATAATGTGAAACGTACCATTTCTCTAAGGTCGCCTTTCGGGGATAGGCAGTTGACGCGTTTCCCTTGGAGGTAAGCGTGAGACAAGGAGACAAGAGGAGGAAAGAATGTCTCACCTCACTTGGCGGCTCTTTCTACTATCAATGGTTGCCAGCCTGACCCTGGCCTGCGCACCCCCAGCGCCGACTGAGATTCCAGCTAAGCCTCAGGCAACCGCTCTTCCTCAAGCAGCAGCACCTACTCAACCATCAGCAGCACCCACAACGGCTAAAACACAAGCTCAAACTGCTACTCCAGCGCTAAAGATTAAGCGGGGCGGAGTCCTGCGCAACGCCTACAGGTATTCTATTGACTCTCTCGATCCGCAACTCAACACCAGCCGTCAAGGCCCAGCAATGACTCTTCTATTCGATACGCTATTGAGCTACAGGCTGGTGGATTTGAAGAGTGAGAAATTCGAGGTAAGCCCAAGCTTGGCGGAATCCTACAAGGTTGTCGATCCTACGACGCTGGAGTTCAAGCTGGTAAAGGGGGTCAAGTTTCACGACGGTAGCGACTTTAATGCCACAGTTGCCAAGTGGAATCTGGACAGGGCGGCAAACCACCCGACATCAAAAGTAAAGCTTACCGTTGAACCTATCAAGGATATTCAGATCGTTGATGACTATACATTACGCTTGATCTTGAAGGCGCCTTCTGCCGTACTCCCTCTCCAGTTGACCCCGGCAAATCCTGGGCTGGTAGCTATCATATCCAAGGACGCTGTGGAGAAAGAAGGAGAAGAAAAGTTCGCCAACAACCCTGTGGGTACAGGGCCGATGAAGTTCAAACAATGGGTCCGGGATGACCGAATCGTTCTGGACAAGTTCCCTAACCATTGGGAAAAGGGTGAGGACGGCCAACCACTGCCATATCTGGACGGTTACATCGAACGATACGTGCCTGATTCCACGGTCGCACTGGTAGAACTGAAGGCTGCTAACGTGGACTTGAATGCTGAGCTGGACATGAAGGACGTGGCGACAGTGCAAGCAAGTCCTAACCTTAGAGTGGATGAAGTGCCAATTTCGTGGAGAATGTATCCTGGCATATGGATAAATTCCAGACCGGGCCTTCCCTACCCGATGAGTAACAATCAGAAGCTTCGTTATGCAGCTCAATATGCTATTGATCGGAATAGTATGGCTCAAGCTCTCGGCTTTGGTATGGCTCGTCCCGCCTATTATCCGCAATGGTTCCCAGGCTACGTAGGCTATGACGAAAGCTTGCCACGCCGCGAGTTCGACCTTGCCAAGGCGAAATCTCTAATGGCTGAGGCGGGAGTCGCTAATGGTGTTGACGTTGAGGTCAAAGTAATTAATCGTCCCGCCGACGTCAGGCCCCTTGAAGTATTGCAGAGTATGTGGGCGAAGGCAGATATACGGCTGAAGATTTCCGCGCTGGATCGTTTGCCCTGGATCGACGATGGCCGGTCAGGAAAATTCGAACTTCTGGGCCACGGCTGGTTCCAACGTGCCGACCCCCAGGTGATCCAAGTCCTCAGGACAGGCTCCGCCGAAGATTGGGGCGGCTATTCTAATCCAGAAGTAGATAAGCTTTGGGAGCAGGCTGACCGGGAGTACGACACAGTCAAGCGGGCAGAGATCTATAGACAGATGCAGCGCATCCTGTACGAAGACTCGTTTCAAGTGACCAGCTATATGTTCCGAGTTGTGGCTGGGGTAAACAATAAAGTGAAGAACCACAATGTCGCGTTCAACTACCGGTACGTTTGGATGGAATAAGGAGTCCGAGTCAAGTAAGTTTGCCTGGTGCACATCAAGAATTGGAACCTGGTGTATCGCAAGGAACTGCGCAATTTTAAGACAGGCGCTAATTTCTTGAATCTGCGCGAGGCCTGGCTCGACAAACAGCAGGGTATTCAGGAAGGGCCTCCCGCCCGGGCCTTCTACCGCCGGGAGGCCAGCACATCAGGGCCGGGATTCGCTCGGAGAGGCCGGCCTTACTTTCTGCCGGCCCAGTACTCTTCCGCCTCCTCTTCCAGCTTCTCCAGCCTGGTGTAGTAGTCTGCGTATTCGTTGAGGTGGGCGAGGGCGATCTTCCCGGTCATAATCTCGTCATCGTTCGTGACATTGGTGGCCGGGTCGACGAGGCCGTGCTCCAGCTCCACGTCCAGCCCCATCCGGAACTGCTCGACGTCGAATCTGCTCCAGTCGATCCCCAGCGCCTCGCCGATCCTCTTGGCGTCGGTAGCCGAGAAAGTCTTGGTGCCTGGCATATCGTTATCCTCCTGTCGGGTCTGCTGTTTGCATCGTGCATAGCCAGTTGCTGGAGATAATTGTCCAGCATTTCGGTGCCCTTATCAAGGCCCCGGTGGATACTCGAGCGCCGCGTCTCCCACCGTCACGCGCACAAGGGTGCCGTCGGACTGTCGGAGCAGGAGCGCGCCGGTCTCGTCCACGTCCTCGGCGAGGCCGTAATGTGCGCCGTCCTCCACGCTTACCCACTGCCCCAGGGTGGCCAGCCGGCGCCGCCACTCCGAGCGGATGGCGGCCAGGCCATCACGCAGGAAGCGGAAGTAATCGGCCTCCAGCTCGTCCAGGAGGGTGGCCAGAAGGAGCAGGCGGGGAAGAGAGCGGCCCAGCTCATGCGACACGCTGGTTGCGGTAGCGGCGATCTCGGGGTAGAGGGCAGGGTCCAGGTTCACGTTCAGGCCGATGCCCAGGACTGCCCAGTCCAGCCGGTCGCCGGTGGCCGACATCTCGCAAAGAATGCCGGCCATCTTGCGGCCGCGGACCAGCACATCGTTGGGCCACTTGAGCTGGCAGGGCAGGCCGGTGGCGCGTTCCACGGCCCGGGCCGTGGCCGTCCCGGCAAGGATGGTGAGGGCAAATGCCTCCGATGGGGGAATGGGAGGTCGCAGAAGGAGCGACATCAGCAGGCAGCCGCCCGGTGGGGCCAGCCAGCGCCGGCCCAGGCGGCCCCGGCCGGCCCTCTGCTCCTCGGCAAGGACCAGCGTACCTTCGGGCGCGCCCTCGAGGGCCATTGCTCTGGCCACGTTGTTGGTGGAAGAGGTGGCGTCGAGGCACACTAGGTGGCGGCCGAAGCAACGGGTGCGAATGATGGGTGCTACAGACTCGCGGTCGATCCTGTCCATCGTCTCACATAAAGAATGACGGGAGGGGTCGCCCCCTCCCGTCGTGGTTGCTAGGCAGGTGATCCCGGCCTAGTCGCGATTTCGCGTGATCGAAGGAGTGGTCACGCGCCTGCTAGCGTCAGCGACGCGCCACCTCCTGGTGATCAAATGGCCGGGTCACCGTACGTTCGCAACTGGAATTATCCATCTGCACACCACCTCCTTTCTTTCAAACAGGATAATACCATTTTCTTACCCTGTTGGCAAGTGTTTTCACGCAAAGAACCGGAGCATACGTAACCCTTTACTCCTCGGCGGCAAAGACCTGGTTCAATGCGTCGCACTGGAGGTGGTCTTTCACCCGCACGATGGCCTTCGAGATGCCGGGCACTTCCAGGGCCTTTCGACGGATCTCGTGGCCGATATGAGTGGCGAACACCTCCGGGCAGAAGGGCACGGTCAGGTGAAAGACGATACGGACCTGGTCACCATCGACCGTCACCTCGTCGATCAGCTCCCGCTCGGCGATGGAGCGGCCGA
>JAMDEO010000056.1:0-4019 GCA_023483915.1 Actinomycetota bacterium | reverse complement strand
CGTGTGCTCTTCCGATCTAACCTCGGCCAGCTTTTCGCGGACTGCCTGTTCTTTGTTCATATTGCCATCCTCAGTACTGTGTTATATGACCGGCATAAATACCTATGCCACACGCGTTTGGCTTCCGGCGTCGGAACGCTCCGCTAGCCGGCGCTGGAGGTTGATGGCCAGCGCCTGCAACTGGGACTCGACCTGCATCCCGATCATTGGCGCCAATATGGGGGCCATCAGCCCTTTTGCCTCGACATCGATCGTGAGGTAGGCCGCCGTCTGGTCGCCCGCCGCAGCGGCCAGCCGGACGCTGCCGGACATCGCCAGGCTGCCGCCCGCTGCCTTCCAGTCGACGCGCTCGCCCGGGACGATCACGCTGGCCGAGCATTCCAGATACTCGGTGCGGGTGAGGGCCGCCATCGCGCCCTTCAGCTCCCAGCGGGCGCTCGCCTCGTCCCTGCCCTCCGCTCGCTCCACGAAGGCGAAGTTGTTTCCCAGTTGGACCGGGTCCCGGACCAGGTCCAACGCCCGCAACATGGGGGCCGCGAACGTGACCGTCATCTCTGCGTGTGCCATCTATTCCCACTCCTTAGGATATTTGGTGAGGACGTCCGCTCCCTCCGTTGTCAGCACCACGGTGTCTTCCACCCGGAAGCCGCCCACCCCCGGCACGGCGAGCGTGGGATGCCCGCAGGCCAGGACGGCGTTGGCCGGAAGCTCGACCACCGTATCCTCGGGGAAGATGGTAGGGAAAGGCGTCTCCTCGAAGCCCAGGCCCACGCCGTGGGCGAAGCCGCGCACATAGTACTTGCCATAGCCGTGCTCGGTCACCACTCTGCTAGCGAGCTGGTCGATGTCCATCCCGCGCTTGCCCGGCCCCAGCATCTCCAGCACGCTGTCCTGGGCGGCGCGGTACGTGTCATACACCTTGCGCTGCTCCTCGGTCGCACCGCCACCGACGACCAGGCTCCGGCAAATGTCCGCACAGTAGCCGTGGTAGACGGGCCCGATGTCGATGAGCACAGGGTCGCCGCGTTTTATGCGCCGGTAGGTGGCCAGGCCGTGCAGCCACTGCGAGCGTGGCCCCGAGTTCACGAAGATGGGGAAGGCGACGCGCTCTGCCCCGGCCTTCTTCATTGCGTACTCGGCTTCCGCCGCCACCTCGATCTCGGTCACTCCGGGCTTGATGGACTTGATGGCTGTTTCCATTCCCAGGTCGGCCAGGGCCGCCGCCTTTCTGATGAGTTCCAGCTCGTCCGGCGACTTGACCAGCCGGAGCGGCGAGGTGATAGGCTTGGAATCCACCACCTGGACCGTGGGGTTCGCCAGCTTGAAGCGCTCCAGGAGGAAGGCGGGTGTGGCGAACTCCATCTCCACCGCCAGCTTGCCGGTGGACAGGCCCCGCTCTTTGAGCACGTTGATGATGGTGAGCATCATCTCGTGCATGTGACCGTAGCCGCGCACGTCGCTTATCCAGGACTGCGACCGCGCCTCTTCGGCTTCGCCCTGGGAGACCAGAAGGATGGGGTCGCTATCGCGAGGGAGCAGGGAGCGGGACTGGCGGCGGTAGTCGCCGGTGAAATAGTAATAGTTCTCCAGGCTGAGGACCAGCATGACATCGATGCCCTTTTCGGCCATCAACTGGCGCGCACATTGCGTCCTCTCTTCGAAGATGGTCATATAGCTACCTCCTGTATTATCTATGCACAAGTAGCTTAAGACAACGTGGCGAGGGTTTCCGTGATTTGTGTCACAACGAGGATGGAGCGCGGTCCCGCGACGATGCGCTTCCGGCTATGGTTGCTTGTAGCGCCAGACCTGCCCGCCAAGCGTCAGCGCGTAGACGGCGCGGTCCTCGGCGTAATGGGGTGACGGCACTACGGCGATGACCGACCGGCGGGCGAGGCCGTTGCTCATCTCCTCCCACGAGACGCCGCCGTTCCTGGAACGGTACACGCCGTCGCTGGTGGCGGCGAAAATGGTGCGGTCGCGGCCGAAATCGGGCGAGGCGGCGATGACCACCAGAGTGATGTCGGCCTGGCCGACCCCTTCGCTCACCCAGATCGGGCCCTGGCCCTGAGGGGTGGTCTCCCTGGTGCCGCGCAGAGGGCGGTAGACCCGGCTGCCGGTGCCCACGAAGAAGATGCCGTCGCTGGCTAACGTGGGCGGCAGGGTGAAGGCGACCCTCCCGCCTACATCATCCTGGGAGAAGAGGCTCTCCCACCTCACGCTGGCCTCCCTGCCTTCCGGCCGGGGTGAAGATAGGTTGTGGCGGATGCCTCTCCACACCTGCGCCCGGCCGGGCTCGCCGCGCGGCCCTTCCACGCGCGTGGCGACATACAATGCGCGATCGGCCCCGTAGTCGGGTGAGAGTTCCACCGCTAGCATCTCTTCGTCCTTGAAGGGTGTTTCGAACTGCTCCCAGTTGCGTCCGCCGTCATGCGACGCGTGCAAATGGCCTTCGGCGATCGTAACTACGCCGCCATCGCGGGTGAACGCCGGAGACAGGGCAAGGGACTGGGCCTGGCGGTTGATCAGTCCGGTGGCGAACCAGGTCGCGCCGCGATCGTCGCTGCGGTAGACGCCGATGCCGGTGGCGGCGAACAGGGTACCATCGACAGGGAAGCCCGGCGAGACCACTACCGATGCGATCTGATTGGATTCTATGCCGACCTCTGCTCCCTGCCAGCCGCGCCCGCCGTCCCCGGAGCGCAGAAGACCTTCTTCGAGGCCCCAGCAGAACAGGGTCTGATCACGAGGGAAATCGGGGGACAGCGCCATGCCCAGGATAGAGCCGGCGATCAGCCCCTCATTGGCGGGATGCCACGTGTTGCCGCCGTCGGCGGAGCGGAGGGCCCCCTCACGATGAAGCCCAGCCAGCAACAGAAGCCCGCCGGAAGACGTCGTGCCAGCGGCGAGACAGAGAGCGTCGGCCGTCTGTGCATCGGCAGCCTGCCAGGACTCGCCGCCGTCGGTGGAAAGGAGCATCCCCGCCGAGGTCGCGGCAGCCAGCGTGCGGTCCTGAGCGAAGCGGCGGGAAATGGCCAGGGCGTTGACGCACAGGCCATCCGTCTCCGGGCCGACGTGCTGGAAGGTGTCCCCTCCGTCGGTGGAGTGGTACAGTCCGTTCTCCTCCGTCCCGGCGAAGATGGTGCGGTCGGCGGCAAAATCGGGTGAGACGGCCAGGGCCTGCACGACCAGCTCATCGCCCAGGCCCGCCTCCCTCCAGGATCGGCCGCCGTTGCGAGAGCGGTAGATGCCGCTCGCCGTCGCCACGAAAATGGTCTCGTCCTGAGCGAAGCTGGGCGATATGGCAAGGGCGATGACCGACAGGTCGAGGAGCCCGAAGCTGGAGGAAGCCCAGGTGGCGCCGCGGTCCCTGCTGCGGAACACCCCATCCTCGAAGGTGCCGGCGATGATGGTGCCATCTTCGGAATACTGTGGCGAGACGGCCAGCGCGATCACCGGCGAGCGCTCCCCCAGCCATCCCAGCGACACCCATCTCTCGCCGCCGTCCGTAGAGCGGAGAACGGTGCCGTCGCGCGCCCCGAGGAAGATGGTGTGGTCGCGGGCGAAGCTTGGCGACACCGCCACTGTCTCGATGAAGGGGGTAGTGAGGCCGCGGCCGCACGGCGACCAGCTACGGCCACCGTCCTCCGACCGGAACGCGCCGGCGGCGGTGGCCGCGAAGGCCAGTCCGTCCGTCTCGAAGTCGGGCGACAGGGCGAGGGCCGTGACGGTGCCGCCCTCCCTGCCGGCAATGGGCACCCATCGTCCGGTCTCGCCCTCGGCCTGCTCCTTCATCATGCTCGTTTTCCTGCGCTCCAAGAGTTCAGACGTACTGCCGGATCGCCGCCGATATCGTGGGCGGGGGCGCTAGTAGTCTGTCAACACCGCGATGATGGTCTGTCATCCTGAGCGAAGGATCTCAGCCATCTGAGGCCGGGATTCTTCGCCTCTCGCCAGAGGCGAGTCTGCGACCGCTGCGCTTCGGCTCAGAATGACATCCATCACTCTATGTGTGACTG
>JAMDEO010000212.1:2954-11430 GCA_023483915.1 Actinomycetota bacterium | reverse complement strand
TGAACCAAGTGGAGATCTTCTTCAACATCTTCACCCGAGAGGTCATGAGAGGCGGGGCATGGGCCTCCAAGGGGGAACTCGTCGACCAGATCATGCAGTACATCAAGAACTATAACGAGGACGCGACCCCGTTCTCATGGAACTACACCGGCAAGCCCCTGACGGTGTGACGTCTATATGTCACTTCAGGAACGTGACACTAGATGATTGATTCCACGGGAATAATCATGCTTTCGAAGGAAAAGAGAGCAGAGAGGCCGAAATCGGCGGTGTCAGAAACACCGTCGACCCGGAGGCCACGATGCACGCCGACCTCGACACTCTCTGCACCTACGTTTATTGCACAGCCGATGACCTTTTGCCAGAGAGAACCAGGAACGCGAAGCGCCGTATCACCGACGCCGAAGTGGCCACCCTCTGCGTGGCTCAGGCCATCACGGGTGTTACCTCGGACCGCCGCTTCCTCGCCTATGCCCGCACGAACCTGCGCCACCTCTTCCCGGAGATCCCTCATCAGGCGGGCTACTACAAGCGCCGCCGTTGCCTCGCGGGGATCTTGGAGTGGCTGCTTGAGCTTTTTGCCAGCAAAAGCCCGGGTTTCTCCGACGATCTCCTCCTCATCGACTCGACCTCGGTCGAGTGCGCACGCAGTCGAGAGACGGTCATGCGCTCCGCGCTTTCCGATCTGGCCGACTGCGGCTACTGTGCTTCTCACACCCGCTACTTCTGGGGTTTTCGCCTGCACCTCATCGCCGCTCCGGACGGGACGCCTCGGGCCTTCTGTCTCGCCTCCCCCAAACGGGACGAGCGCGAGGTGGCACTTGAGCTCCTCGCCCGCTGCCGGCGCCGGGGAGGGGAGACCTTGCTCGGGGACAAGGGCTACGCGGGACGGGAGTTCGCCGCAGGAGTCGAGGGCCTCGGGGCCACGATGGTGCGACCAAAACGCCAAGACGAAGCCGGAGAGGGCCCGCATCTGGCTCCCATCCGCCAACGCATCGAGTCCATCTTCTGGACCTGCAAGAGCACGCTCACCTTGGAGCGCCACGGAGGCCGCACTGCTGAAGGCATCGCAGAACGCATTCTGCAGCGCTTTCTCTGCCTGGCCGCCTGCGTATCTCTCAACCATGAGCTTGGTCGGCCGAGCCGAGCTCTCGTCGACTTCTGCGCCTGACGGCGTGGAATCAACCATCTAGTAGGCTCTCTCTCTAACGACCGGGTGCATGGCTGCGACACCCGCCGCTAAGCTGACTCATGAGAGTTGGTCTTCGCGCACAAATCCTCGCTCTCCCGCCATCGGAGTTCTGGTACGCGCGTCCATGGTGACCGAATCGGGCAGATGGTAGTGTCGTGAACCAGCGAACTGACACTGTTTGTCGCCGGGGGCGAATCTAGATTGCCGGTCGGTGGGGCGCGCATGAGATTGATCGCGCTGGTACATGCGTCGATTTGGCGGGGTGACGGTGCTACATGTTCCCGCTAGAGAGGGGATAAGAATGACCACCATCCGTACGCGCATGGGCGACGGCCACGCGGTAGAGATGACAGCGGACGAGATTAGGAGCGACGTTGTGGCCGGCACTGAGGATGCCGCCGACAGAGGTCGTATCCCGGCCCTGACGGAGCAAGAGTGCGATTGGTTGGTGGAGCTCTTCTGTCGGTCAGACCGCGTCGTCGGCGTGGACCAGGGGCACGAGGTTGTGCTTACGGATGATGGTTCCGTGAACGCGCTTTACGGCGCCCAGAGTTCCAGCGGAGTTGGTGTGCCGGTGAGCAGGGAGATGGGCATCCGCGTCTATGAGCGGGCCTTCTGCATGGATAGCATGGAGGTAGGGCACCCTGATTACTCCTTCAAGCCGGTAAGACCGATTGTGGCCCTTGAACAGCAGGCGATGGAGTCGACTCTCCTGAGTACGATTGTCCCTATGTACTACGGGGCCATGCCCAACCTGGCTCTCTATGCGCGACCGGACGGCCCTTTCCCCAACCCGGCAGACCTGCTGCCGATGGGCAAGATAGACGAGGCCCGGGCTGCCCAGGAAGAGGCCGGGGAGTACTGTTTCCGCGATATGGTCTATGTGGCCAAGAAGATGTGGGAAGTGGGCGCTGATGGCATCAACTTCGACACCACTGCTTCCGCGGGTGATGTCGAGTTCCTCGCTACACTGAGGGCTGTAGAGCAGGTGGCTGGCTCGACAGGTCTCACGATAGAAGTTGGCATGGCGGCGGAGTTCGTGCTGGGCATGCACGGCAAGGTGGCCTATCAGGGTACGCGGCTCGCTGGCTTGTATCCCCATGAACAGGTCAAGCTGGTGGAGGCAGCCGGGGCCCACGTATTCGGCCCCGTCGTGAACACCAACACCCGGCGGTCGACCGCGTGGAACGTGAGCCGGGCTGCGACTTTTGTCAAGGCATGCTCGGAGGCGGCCACTATCCCCGTACATGCCAACGTGGGCATTGGTGTGGGAGGCGTTCCCATGTGTGAGACCCCGCCGGTTAGCATGGTCACCCGCGCCGGTGTTGCCATGGTCGAGATAGGCAAGGCCGACGGATTATAGGTGGGCTCCGGCGATCCCTTCGGGATGCCGGTGTCACACTCGCTTGCCTCCGGGATGGGGGGCATCCGAACGGCCGGAGATCTGGTCGCCCGGATGCAGCTTCACCGCAAGATGCGACTCCCCGAGGCGAAGGCGTTCGTGGCGGCAAAGTTGGGGCTCAGCCCCGTCGAACTGTCAGACGAGGTAGTGATGCGTGAATTGCGCGAGGAGCTCGACATTGGCGTCATCACGTCGGTACCGGGTGCCTCCAAGGCTCTTGCCGCAAAGGCCCGGATCGGTCGGCTGCTCGATTTGAAGATTAACTCGGTCGAGATCCTCAAGGAGAAGATGAAATGACCCTTAATGGAGAGAGTCGGACTCGATGACCCAACAGGAACTATTCGATGCCGCGAAAGCGGCTGTCGTCGCCGCCGACGAAGACCAAGCGGTGGCCGTCGCCCAAGAAGCTGTCGCAATGGGTCTCGACCCGGTGCGGGTGATCGCAGAGGGCTTCACCCCGGGCATGCGCGAAGTCGGCGACCTGTTCGAGCGTGGCACGATGTTCCTACCTGAGGTGATCATCGCGTCCGAGGCCATGGTGGCTGCGGTGGCGGTTCTTGAAGCTCATCTGCCGGCAGACAAGAAGGAGAAGAAAGCTGGAGTTGTTGTAATCGGCACTATCGAAGGCGACGTGCATGACATCGGGAAAGGCATTGTGGCCACCCTCATGCGGGTCTACGGTTTCGAGGTGCATGATCTGGGCAGGGACGTTCCTCTGGTGAGCTATGTCCAGAAGGCTAGAGAGGTTGACGCCACCATTATCGGCAGCTCCGCTCTTATGACCACGACCATGATGGGCCAGAAGACCCTGGAGAAGTTGCTGAAGGAAGCCGACATCCGTGACCGGGTTAGGACCATGGTTGGCGGCGCCGTAGTCACCCAGTACTGGGCGGACAAGATCGGCGCGGACGCTTACGCAGAGAATGCACAAGAAGCCGTGCAGAAGGCGCTAGAACTGGTTGCTGGGTGATGGTGTCGGTCAGACGGCAGGATCATGGGTGGTCTTGGAACCGCGGACCCTCCATGTGCCGACGGCCGGTCTAGCCGCTTGCTTAGTCTTGTGGTGCGCTTCCGGCCGCTCTGCTCCCGTGCGCTCGTGCAGGAAACGAGATGCGGCTTGACGTGTGGCCTTCATCGATGGGAGCCCCCTCCGCGGCGGGCGCTACGGCTGTTCCTCGCCCTAGCGCCCGCCCCATGATCAGCGGTTGCTGTTCCCTGTGGTTGGCGCCGTAGCGCCCGCCGCGGTACGCAGAGGCCATGCGACTCCTCGACGTCTCAGGCCGGTGCCAACGAAATGCCAACGCCGGGGTTGTACGTGCCTGTACACGCCTGACCCGCGTTGACCTGGGAATAGGTGCACGTGCAGCCATAGTTGTCCTCCGCTGACCGTCCCTGACCCTGGCTGTACTGGCCGAACCATGACTGAAAATCATGGTGTCCCCGGTTCAAGTCCGGGTCCCGCCACCCAAAGCCCTCCTAAAGCGGGGCTTTCTTTGAAGCTCCGGCCCTACGCCCCCTTGTTGGGCGAATCTGCCAACGAAATGCCAAAGCGGGGTTGACCGGGATGCACGGGGTTGGACCGGAAGCTGCGGCTTGGTGGTCCCTTCGTTCTCCCTCTAGTCCGGGTTCGACGCCAGCAGCTGCTCTTGCGCCCGCAGATGCTCGAACAGCACCTCACGCAACAGGTCGCAGGCTTGGATCATCTTCGGATAGGCGATGCTGTAGTAGACCTCGCTCCCGTTCCTGCGATTTCGCAGAAGGCCCTGATTGCGCAGCACGGCCAAGTGCTGCGAGACCAGCGGCTGGGGCACGCCGATGGCATCGGCCAAGTCGCCCACACCGCGCTCGCGGTCGCGCAGAGCATTCAGCAAGGCGAGGCGGACGGGGTGAGCCATAGTCTTGCAGACTCTCGCATGTAGCTCGAGTACGGTGGGATCGATGCGGTCGCTCACTGGGCTCACTTGCCGCGGAACGGCGTTTTCAGTAGATGAGCACTTTGTCGGCCTCCAGAGTCCACTCCGCCAGGAGATCCATCGAACCTCTCACTGTGCCCTCGATAAGTGGTAGCGACGCCAGACCACGGGCGTCCATGCAGGTGCCTCATAAGCCGACGGCCGCCTTCTTCACCAACAAACCCTTGAGCATGCGCTCGATGGAGTAGTACCCCTCGGGCGGCGACTGCCCGGCGATGGCGCAGGCGGTCGCGTCTGCGGTGAGGAAGAGCTTGATATGGGCACCATCCTGCTTGGCCACCGCCAGGGCGTGACGGAGCGCGTTGTACGACCGCTCCGAGCCATATGGACCATCGTTGAGCACGAAGAGTACGGATGTCATGAAGTCTCCCTTGCGTCAGGTCGTCTGTGGCTCATATAATATGCACAGATTGCGATATTGCAAGGCCCAAACAACGGGGGGCACATGGCGAGCCACACGCATCACGTGGTCGTCGTAGGAGGTTCTTTCGGGGGGGTGAACGCCGCCTACCAGTTGCGTCGCAAGCTTGGCGACCGCGTCGACGTCACGCTCATCTCCGCCGAGGCGGATTTCACCTTCATCCCCAGCCTGCCCTGGGTGATGATGGGATGGCGCAAGCCGGAAGCCATCAAGGTGCCTCTGGCGGGACCGATGCGACGTAGGGGCGTCTCGTTCATCCACGACCGAGCAACAGCCATCGATCCGCAAGCACAGACTGCAACCACGGCCGGGGGCAAGATCTTTTCCTACGACCACCTTGTCCTCGCCACCGGGTCGGAACTCGACTGGTCGAACGTGCCCGGCTCGGACCCGGCCATGGGGGCAGTGCACTCTTGCTTCACCGTCGAGCAAGCGGTGGCAGCCCGCGAGGCCATCGCCCGATTCCTTGCCTCAGACGGCGGCCAGGCGATTGTCGGGGCGAGCCCCGGTGCCAGCTGCATCGGGCCCGCCTACGAGCTCATCATGATGCTGGATACTGCCCTCCGGCGGCAGAAACGCCGCCATCTCTTCGACCTGCACCTGGTCACACCCGAGCCCTTCCTGGGCCACTTCGGGCTCAATGGCATCGGCAACATGAGCCGCCTACTGGAGGACGAGTTCCGTTCGCGGCACCTGAACTGGACGATCAACGCGGCGCTTGCCCGCATCGATACGGGCACGGCCACTCTAGCCGAAGGCACCGAGATGCCGATGGATCTCGCCGTACTTATCCCGGCCTTCTACGGCGCCCAAGTCGTGCGTGACGTAGAAGGACTAGGGAATCCTCGGGGCTTCATCCCCACCGACAAGCACCTGCGCAGCACGAAATACCCCAACATCTACGCGGTCGGTGTCTCGGTCGCCATCGCCCCCCCGGTGCCCACGCCGGTGCCGGTCGGTGTGCCAAAGACCGGGCACATGTCCGAGGAAATGGCCACCCGGGCGGCCGCCAACATCTCCGTAGAGGTTACCGGTTCAGGCGAACCGGTGGATGCCCTGACGCTGCCGATCACTTGCCTGACTGACGCGGGAGACGTTGCCTTCTACATCAAGGCCGAGCCCTTTCTCCCGCCGCGCAACCTGGCCGCCATACGGCGAGGCGTGCGCTACCACTACTTAAAGCTGGCTTTCGAGCGGTTCTACCTGGAGAAGGTGAAGCGCGATCTGCCGGGCATGCATTTCGGATGGTAGGGGCGCGCGAGATAACAGCGAGGACGTAGGTCAGCACTCTGAAGCGGAGGAGGACCCTCATGATGGGTTGGGGTTGGAACGGGGGCGGCTGGAACGGCGGAGGCGCTTGGGGGATCGCGAGCGAGGTGCTCATGCTCGTCTTCTTCGCGGCGTTGGTGGTCGGGGTGGTACTCGTGGTGAGAGCGCTCCTCACTAGGGAAGCACCGAGTACGGACGGGCGGCAAAGCGGGCCTCCCCCTGTTTATCGCGGCTACGAGCCGGCTTCAGCGCTCAGGATTCTCGAAGAGCGGTACGCTCGAGGTGAGATAGACCGCGAGGAGTTCCTCGCGCGCAGGCAAGACCTGCAGTCATGAGCACGCGGCCGGCGATACCCGCGGGTGCCAGGAGGCGATCGAAATCGCTGTGGTTCGGCATAGCGCTCTCGGTCGTCGGTCTCCTCGGCCTGGTGTTCCTCGCCACCTTCAACGCGTCGACCGGCCCCGCTGGATCGTTCGGTCCGCTCGGAGGCTACCGCGCGCAGTCGTTCGGGTCTCTAGGCGAACGCATCTTCCTAAGCGGCACCGACGCAAACGGGAACGTCATCCCGCGTTCCACCCCGTCGATGTACGGCATGATGTTCGCTCAGACGGGCTGCGCCGGCTGCCACGGGCGCGACGGACGAGGGGGTACGGTCGGGGCCATGATGGGGAGTTTTCGCACTCCCGACATCCGCTGGACCTCCCTGTCCTCCGATCAAGGCTCCCACGTCAATGGCCAAGCCCATGCCGCCTACGACGAGGCGAGCTTCGCCCGCGCCGTGCGTGATGGTATCGATCCCGAGGGCGACCGGCTGGACGCTCCCATGCCCCAATGGCGGCTGACCGACGCTGAGATGGCCGCACTCATCGCCTACCTGAAGAGTCTCCGCTGAAGAGTCGATCAGCCAAAGGCGTGAAGCCTTGGAGCAGCCCGAGTTGACGCAAACAGGAGGTGCTCCACGCCTCGTCTCTCACAACTTCAGTCGGGGCGGTGGGGTCAAGGCCATGCCCCAGGCGCCAGAGCTGCTGCAGGCACCCGCCAGATACCTGCCCATCGACCGGTATCTGTGCCTTGATCGGGAACAATGGGCCTCCCCGACGAACGATCCGTATCTCCTGGCTCAATCCTGCCATCTCGTACCCCCATCTGCATCGAGGTTGCACCGGCTGCGCCACGCTCAGTCTGAGGCCCGACTGTAAGAGGAACATGGAGGAGACGTAACCGTGCTGTAAGGAGTCCGAGACGCTCGAGGACGCGCGCGCATGAAAACGCGGTGAGGCCACCATCGAGCCCCGGTGCAATTCTTGTAAAGATGTCTGAAAGCGGTCTCATCGGACGCCTACGGGCTTCATGATGACTACCACGCGGACAAGGATCAGCGACAGAAGGGATGATTACTATGTGCTTCTGCATGTTGATGCACGCCACCATGGACCACGGTGGGCAGCAATCGATGTCGGCACCACCAGCCCCCATGGCCCGAAGCGGCGAGGGGCAGTACCCCGCCGGGCAGGATGCCCGCGCTCTGCTCGACGAGCGCTATGCGCGGGGTGACATCGATCGGCAAGACTACCTGCAGCGCCGCGAAGACCTCAGCCCAGGATTGAGCCAGAAAGAGACGCCGCTCGATAGAAACGTGGGCCACGACGACAGGAGTGCGATACGAATGGTGACAGATGGCGGGCAGCCTCGGGGCCTCTCGACACGGTGCGTACACGCGGGTGAGGCGCTGGATGCACAAGGAGGCATCCACGCACCCCTTTACAACCACTCCACGTTCGGTTTTCACAACACCGCCGATCTGCTCGATGTTGTGGAGGGGCGCAAGGAAGGGAATCTCTACACCCGCTACGGGCTCAACCCGACCATCCGCTCGGTGGAGCGCAAGCTGGCGGACCTCGAGAACGGTGAAGACGCGTACGCGTTCTCGTCGGGCATGGCCGCTGAAGCCGCGACCTTTCTCGCCTACCTCAAGACCGGCGACCACGTCGTATGTATCGGCGACGTCTACGGCGGGACCTTCGACCTGCTCGGGACCAATCTGCCCGGGCTGGGGATCGAGACCACCTTCTTGCTGGCAAACGAGGCGGACAGAGCCGCCTCGGCCTTGACAGACCGGACCAAGATGGTGTTCTTCGAGACGCCGACCAATCCCACCTTGGACGTCATCGACATCGCGGCAGTCGCCCAGGCCGCCAAAGCCGCGGGCGCTCTCACGA
>JAMDEO010000212.1:0-2944 GCA_023483915.1 Actinomycetota bacterium | reverse complement strand
GTCGACAACACCTTCGCCACTCCGGTCAACCAGAACCCGCTCGATCTCGGGGCCGACCTGGTGGTGCACAGTGCCACGAAGTATCTCGGCGGGCACAGCGATCTCACCGGCGGGGCGGTCATCGGGAGCAAGGAGCTGCTCGAGCCCATATGGACCTGGCGCAAGAATCTGGGCCAGATGATGGCGCCCGAAGTCGCCTTCCTGCTCTCCAGAAGCATACGCACTCTGGTCGTGCGGGTCCGGGCGCAGAACTCCACAGCCAGGCAGGTGGCCGAATTCCTGGCTAGCCATCCTCGCGTCCGCCGGGTCAACTACCCCGGACTTGGAGGCGGCTCCGAGGTCGCTCGCCGACAGATGCGAGATTTCGGAGGGATGCTGAGCTTCGTGTACGACGGCGGCGCTACGGAGACGGCCGCAGTCGTCGATCGCCTGCGCATCTTCAGCATCGCCGCCAGCCTGGGAGGAGTGGAGAGCCTGGCCACGCAGCCCATCACCACGACGCACCACGGCATGGCGGCCGAGGAACGGGCGAGACGGGGGATCGTCGATGGGATGGTGCGCCTCTCCTGCGGGCTCGAGGACGCTTCTGACCTCATAGACGACCTCGCGCAGGCGCTGAGTTCATCGTAGTTTCGGGCCTAGCTCCAGCACCAAAACCCGGCGTTCATTACCCTCAAAGTCGGGCGCAGGGCGCTCCTGGTACCCCGCGAATGCCACCTCTCCAAGGTACTTCACGAGGTTGGTGCCCACGCACTCGAACAAGTGGAGGGCCTTACCGTTGGCGGCGTGTTCCTGAATAGCCCGATGCTCGTCTGTGAGGGTCATGTCGCCGATGGGGGTCTGGCCAGTGACGAAGAAGGCACCTTGCTCAGCAGGGGGGTGATCAGATGGACGGAACGCCGGTGCTCCAACCGGATCAGTTCAAGGTCAACGAAGCCTGGATCGGGTTCAAGCTGAACGATGACCCGATCCATACAGAACGAGACGGGGACTTCGATTTCCTCGCGCTCATGGACGCCGCAAGTTGCTTCATCCTCAGCTCCTCGCCCGTCTCGACAAGACACGCGGAACCTACACCGCTCGAGTCGAAGCGCTTGTTGAAGGAGGCACAGGCTCATAAGAAGCGCTGGCCGAAGACCCTCTTCGTTCCTACAGAGCAGCCCGCGAGGTTCTTGGTTGTGGAAGCGGAGCGGCTTGGCATTGACGTTGTTCGAACCGCCCAGGAAGGACTCTGGCCCTTCATCGGAGAGGCGAAAGAGCACTTCAGGGAGCGCTTCGGCAATCGGGGCGCGCAGTGAGGCGAGACTGATGATCGTCTCCGAACAGGAGGCGGCAGATTTCATTCATGGCTACACCGAGGTCATGGCGGAGATCTTCGATCCAGGTTCACACGAGTCGGAGATGACGCTGCTCGAGGTGCTGGCGTGCGGCCGCGCCAAGTACATATCCGACCGCGCTTCGCTCGACGATGCGCTGGGCCGGTTGGAGGCGGGATCAGTTCTGATTGCCCCCGAGGTCGAGTCCGCCATCCGGAGTCTCGAAGTCAAACAGTGGTTCTGTCTCAAAGACACGGCCACATACTCGGTGTTCGTCGATCCGTCCGCGGATACCGCCTACGCCGTCTTGGGTTTGACCGAGAGAATCCGAGACATCGTCGGCGGTACCGGCGCACTCGTGGAGGTGGGGCTGGTTCAGTATCACGGACATTACGTCTGCGATGGCCTCGTGAGCAGCGTGGTATGGCTCGGCCGCAACTTCCGCAAGGACCTAGCCCTCACGTTTGCCGAGATTCGGGCACGTGGCGCGTTTCGCAGGTCCTACACGCCGACCGAACTCAACAAAGGCGCTTTTGATGGCTGAGCGAGAACCAGGGCGCTACCCCGTCGCGTAGCTCTCGCCCAGGAGCGCGATGAGCTTCACGTTCTGGTGCTGGATGAGGCGGACCCACCGCGACGGCGTCCGGCCGTGGGCTGCCGTTCTGTCGGCCCCGCGGGATAGAATGACTCACCGCGAACAAGGACTGCGAGCGCAGATTGATGCTCGCTCCGACGAGGCCGCGGAGTAGCATGATCCAGCCCACCCGTCGTTCTGGTGAAGAGGGAGACTCAGTATGGCTCCGACCGAGAAGGAGGCCCAGCGGGCCGAGCTCCACAAGGCCATCTGGCGCATCGCCAACGACCTGCGCGGGTCGGTGGACGGCTGGGACTTCAAGAGCTACGTGCTGGGGATGCTCTTCTACCGGTTCATCTCCGAGAACCTCACCGCCTACCTCAACGCGGGCGAGCACCGGGCGGGCCGTGCCGCCTTCGAGTACGCCAAACTCCCGGATGCGGACGCGGAGTTCGGTCGCCGGGAGACGGTGGCCGAGAAGGGCTTCTACATCCTGCCGAGCGAGCTCTTCGCCACTGTGCGGGCACGGGCGGCCGCCGATGCGAACCTCAACGAGACGTTGGAGCGCGCCTTCCGCAACATCGAGGGCTCCGCGATGGGCGCCGAGAGCGAGGACGACCTCAAGGGCCTCTTCGACGACCTCGACGTCAACAGCGCCAAGCTCGGCCCTACGGTGGCGAAGCGCAACGAGAAGCTGGTCAAGCTGCTCGACGCCATCGGCGACCTCGACCTGGGTCGCTTCGAGGATCACACCATCGACGCCTTCGGCGATGCCTACGAGTACCTCATGCAGATGTATGCATCGAGCGCGGGCAAGTCGGGCGGCGAGTACTACACCCCGCAGGAGGTGAGCGAGCTGCTGGCGCGCATCACCGTGGTGGGCAAGACCGAGGTGAACAAGGTGTACGACCCGGCGTGTGGATCGGGGTCGCTGCTCTTGAAGTTCGCCAAGGTGCTGGGCAAAGAGAACATCCGCCAGGGCTTCTACGGCCAGGAGATCAACCTGACCACCTACAACCTGGCGCGTATCAACATGTTCCTGCACGACGTCAAC
>JAMDEO010000146.1 GCA_023483915.1 Actinomycetota bacterium | reverse complement strand
AGGCAGCCTCCTGGAGGGCGCGGACATAGGCGGTACCGATGGCTCCGCCGGCCACCTGACTGCGGCCCTCGACGAGATCACCAAAGAACGGGACCTTCTGGCAGATACGCTTCTTCGCTTGCGGGCGGAGTTCGACAACTTCCGCAGGCGGGCCGCCAGAGAACTGGTGGAGGCCCGGGACCGCTCACAGGGCGAACTGCTAAGCGACCTGTTACCGGTTCTAGACAACCTTGAACGGGCTTTGGATGCAGCGGAACACCACGACGAAGGCAAGGTTCTCGGCGGCGTACGGATGACTCGGGACATGTTTGTGAATCTTCTGCGCCGAATGGGAGTCGAGGAAATCGAGGTCGTTGACGCCCAGTTTGACCCCCATCTTCACGACGCCGTGGCCATGCAACCTGCCGACCAAGAAGAGGGCACCGTGACGGCGGTTGTCGAGCGCGGCTACAAGTCGGGGGATCGGGTTCTCAGACACGCCAAGGTAGTCGTTTCGTCGGGCCCCGGCGTAGGCGGCGCCTCCCAAGCGGTTCACTAAGGGCTCGTCCTCATGGCCACCGGAACCCGCGATTACTACGAAGTGCTGGGGGTGGGCAAGACCGCCTCGCAGGACGAGATCAAGAAGGCCTACCGCAAACTGGCCCGGAAGTATCACCCTGACGCCAACCCCAACGACCCGAAGGCGGAGGAGAAGTTCAAGGAGGTCTCCAGCGCCTACGAGGTGCTGTCCGACCCAGACAAGCGCAAGCAGTACGATGCCGGTCCCTCTTTCTTTGGCCAGGGAGCGCAGCCCGGTGGCGGATTCCGCGGTTTCCAGGGTGGCCAGCCCATGGGGGGCGACTGGGCCGACATATTCGGTAACCTCTTTGGTGGAGGCGGCTTCGCAGGCGCTTTTGGCGGCGGCAGGAGGCAACCCCGCGCGCAGCGTGGAGAGGACGTCAGCGTTGCGGTTAAGCTTTCCTTCGAGGATGCCCTCAAGGGCGTGACCACCAAGATAAGCGTGCCCCAGAATATCCAGTGCAAGGAGTGCGGGGGAAGCGGAGCGGCGCCGGGAACTGCGCCGGTCACATGTCCGCAGTGCAAGGGGCGCGGCGCGGTGAGTCAGAGCCAGGGGTTCTTTGCTCTGAGCGAGCCCTGTCCCCGCTGCGGGGGTATCGGTACCATGATTGAGACCCCATGCCCCACCTGCGGTGGGCTAGGCGTAACCAGGGCTCTCAAGAAATATACTGTTCCCTTTCCGGCCGGCGTCCGAGATGGGACGAAGATACGTTTGAAAGGCAAAGGCGAGCTTGGGGCTCAGGGCGGACCGCCGGGCGACCTGTATGTCGTGGTCCAGGTGGAGGATAGCCTCACCTTCGAGCGGCGAGGCTCCGATCTTCTGGTCGAGGTTCCTGTGACCATGGTCGAAGCGTCTCTGGGCGCTACAGTCAAGATCCCCACGCCGGAGGGCAAGGTGGGCCTCAAAGTGCCTGCCGGAACGCAAACCGGGAGGCTTCTCAAGCTGAAAGGCAAGGGAGCCCCGCACTTGGGGGCGTCGGGCAAAGGCGATCTGATTGCCCGCATCAAGGTGGTTACCCCGCAAGACCTTTCCGGAGAAGAGAAGGATCTGCTAAAAAAGTTCGGCGAGGCCCACCAGGAAGATCCGCGCGTGGGGCGTCCGGGCTGGTCGGTGTGACGGGGCGCGGTGTGACTTGGCGGGGCGCGGTGCGACGGGCGCGGTGCGACGGGGAGTGGCTTGACGGGGCGATAAGGAGGCGGTGCGATGGCCACCATTGATGATCATATGAGGCCGTTGTTCATGATTTCGGTGGCGGCGGAGCTTGCCGAGATGCATCCGCAGACGCTGCGCATGTACGAACGGAGAGGGCTCATCCGACCGCAACGTTCTTTGAAGAGCACTCGTCTATACTCTCTGCAAGACGTAGAAAGACTCCGCCGCATCCAGCAGCTTGTCTCAGAATTCGGTCTGAACTTGGCCGGCGTGGAACGGGTCCTCGAGATGGAAGGGAAGATGGCGGCCATGGAGCGCAAGATCGAGGAATTGCGGGTGGAGATGCAGGAGCTTGCCGCTGAAGCCCAGAAACAGCTCGAGGAAGTTCATCGCAGCTATCGGAAGGAACTGGTACCCGTCTGCCGGCCTGGAGAGATAATAATAGCTACCACGAAACGGTCTCGTCGCACTTGAACGAAGAAGTTGAACCGCTCCCCGAGCCGCTGTCCCGTGCCGAGGAGCGTCCGTGTGCATATCATCCTGGAAGGCTCACCTATGTGAGCTGCAGCACATGCGGCAAGCCGCTGTGCCCCGACTGCATGGTCTTTTCCGCTGTGAGTATCAAATGCCGGGATTGCGCCCGGATGCCTCGTTCGGCCCGAGTGACACTCAAGCAAGGACGCTTGCTGCGCGCTGTCTTGGCGGGGCTTGGAGCCGGCACGGCCGTCGGCTTTGCCTACTACTTCATCCTCGGGACCATCGGGTTCTTTTTCTTTTTCTTTTTTGTCGCGGCGGGAATCGGATACGTGGTCGGCGAGGCGGTGGCCCGGGCAAGCGGTCATTTCCGGGGGCTGCAAACGGCAGTAGTTGCCGTCCTGAGCACTGCATGGGCCTTTTTTATTCCCCCGGTGATAGCCGGATTCGTCAGTTTCGGCGTGAGTTGGAACGTCGTCGTATTCAGCCTCTCTGGTCGCGGGGTCATCAACTGGGTGGTTATGGCTTTCGCTGCCTACCTCGCTTGGTCGCGGAACCGGTAGCGGGCTGTCGGGAAATGAAGCTCCGCCGTGAGGGTACGATGGGTATGCGCGAGAGAAGAACGTAGGAAGCGAGCGTGGCGGCGCTACGTTTGTGACCGAGGACGCTCTATCGCGCCGCCCAGTGCAGCCTTGCGGCCGCGGCTTCATTTTCCGACAGCCCTCCGGCAAAAGTTGGCACTCTCCTGCCGAGAGTGCCAACAGTGATGGACTAATCGGCCCGTCTCCGGTATAATTTCAGACCGAATAATCAGGAGGTGCATCACTGTGCCAACTTATGAATATCGTTGTGTCTCGTGCGAACATCAGTTCGAACGTTTTCAGCGCATGTCCGATGAGCCGGTGAAGGAGTGCGAGGTCTGTGGGGAGCCGGTAAAACGGCTGCTCTTCCCTGTCGCTATCCATTTCAAGGGCAATGGTTTCTACAGCACGGACTATGCAAAGAAGAACGCATTGAGCGCCCCCGGCACCAGCACCGCGAACGGCGGAGCTTCCGATACCTCGTCAGATAGCTCTTCCGCTTCCCCGGCTTCTTCAGCGCCTGCCGCCGAGTCGTCCGCTGGATCGGGGGAAAAGCCCGGGGTCAAGTCCGCGGCTCCTGCGAAAGCGCCCGCTGTCGCCGCCGCCAAGAACGACTGACCCTACGGAACTGTCGCCATGGCCGGCCGAGAGTGCCCGCTGGTCGGATTCGGGCCGGCGCGACCGCTCATCGTAATCACCAACGACGACGGCGTTGATTCACCCGCCCTCATCCCTCTGCGCCAAGCGCTAGCCCAATTAGGTGACGTCCGCATCGTGGTGCCGGACCAGAACAGGTCCGGAGCAGCGCGAAGCATCACTATGCACTCACCCCTGTGGGTAGAGGAGGTGGAGCTTTTCGATGGGAGTGTGGCGTACAGCAGCGATGGCACCCCCGTGGATTGCGTGCGGATGGCAGCCCTCGGACTGCTGGACCGCGAGCCGGACCTCATCGTTTCCGGGATCAATCTGGGCGAGAATCTCGGTGACGACATCACATATTCGGGCACGGTTGCCGCGGCTTTGGAGGGCATAATGCTGGACATTCCGGCGATTGCCCTCTCCGCCCAGGGGTACCATCCTGATTATGATCTCAGCGTCCCGGCGCGCTTCGCCCAACATCTCATACAGATGGTGTTGAAGAGCGGCTTTCCTGCCAAGACTCTCCTCAATATCAACTGCCCAGACAGGTCCTGGGTAGACCTGGCAGGTGCCAAGCTCACCGTTCTCGGCAAGCGCATCTACGGAGACAAGGTCCAACATCAGGAGACGCGGGGCAATCGCCGCCGCTATTACATCTATAACGATGAGCTCGGCTTCCGGCAGGAACCCGGCACCGATTTCGAGGCGGTCACCGCTGGGTATGTGTCGATCACCCCGTTGCATTTCGACTTGATGTCTCACGAGGCGTTGGAGCAGTTGCGCTGCTGGGAGCCTGACCTCGACCTGAAGCGGGTGGGTGGAGGGAGCGGCGGCGAGCCTGAGGAGGACGGGCGCCCCCGCAGTTTGCAGGAGGGCGGGCAGGAATCGTGACCACTGGGATGACCGGGTGGGAAGCTGAGGCTGGCAAAGTGTTTCAGGCCGTCGTGTTCGATCTCGACGGCACGATCGTCGACTCGGTGGAGTTGATCGTAGTGTCTTTTCAGCATGCGATCCGTGAAGTCCTCGGCCGCGAAGCCAGCCGCGAGGAGTCGATCGCAAATGTTGGCCGTCCTCTCAAGGAACAAATGGAGTTGTTGAGCCCCGAGCACGCTGATGAGCTGATTGCGGCCTACCGCGAATTCAACCATCGGGAGCACGACCGCATGCTCACCCTTTACGACGGCATCCTCAATCTCCTGCACTCTCTGGAGACAACCGGCGTGAAGCTCGGCCTAGTTACCTCGAAATCCCGCTACACTACCCAGATGGCCTTCGATCTCACCGGAATCGAGAGTTACTTCGATGCCGTGGTCTGTGCTGACGAGAGCCCTCGGAACAAACCATCGCCTGACCCGATCCTACTGTGCCTCGATAGGCTTGATGTGTCCCCCGCTACGGCCGCATACGTGGGCGACAGCCCGGCCGATCTCCAGGCAGCCTCCGCGGCCGGCGTCTACTCGGTGGGCGTTACCTGGGGCGTGTTCTCCGAAGAGGCACTTATGGCTGAAAAGCCCGACAGGCTGGTACATACTATCCCTGAGCTGGCTGAGGTTCTTGGTCTATAGAGGCAGGACGCGGTGGCTGATCCGGCAATATCGCAGAGACTAGACGAACTGCGGGAGACGATCCGGCACCACGAATACCGCTACTACGTCCTGGATAGTCCGGAGATCTCCGATGCGGAATACGATGCCTTTTTCCAAGAGCTACAGGAGTTAGAGGCCGCCCATCCAGAGCTCGTCACCGCCGACTCGCCCACACAACGCGTGGGAGGCGAGCCGCTTCCCGGGTTCGTGCAGGTGCGACACCTTGAACCGATGCTGTCGCTGGCCAACGCCAAGAACGAGGAGGAACTGAAAGCTTGGTACGCCCGGTTGATGAAGCTGTGTGCCGATGCCGGGACGGATTATTGGGACCTGCCCTTCGTCCTCGAGCCGAAGATCGATGGCCTTGCCGTATCCCTGCGCTACGAAGAAGGCAGGCTGGCCATCGGAGCGACCCGGGGCAACGGTGACATTGGGGAGGACGTGACCCAAAACATACGAACGATACCGTCGGTTCCACTGGCGCTCCGTCCGGAGGCTCAGCCCTTCCCATCGGTTGTCGAGGTCAGAGGCGAAGTCTACTTGCCTTTGGAGGCTTTCGCGAGGCTGAATGAGCAAAGGCTTGCCGCAGGGGAGCCGACCTTCGCCAATCCGCGCAATGCTGCTGCGGGCTCCCTGCGGCAACTCGATCCCCGGGTCACCGCCTCGCGGCCGCTCGCCGCTTGGTTCTATGGGGTGGGGTACGTGGAGGGAGTGGAGTTCCCGACCCAACAGTCCGTGCTCGAGTGGCTGCGGCAAGGCGGGTTCCGCGTCAATCCGCACATCCGGGCAGCTGCCGGTGCGGATGACATCGTGGAAGCGTTCCGCTGGTGGCAGGATCATCGCGCCGACCTGGACTATGACATCGATGGGGTGGTTGTCAAGCTCGACAATCGCCAGTTGCAGGGTGTGTTGGGAGCGGTTGGCCGGGACCCGCGCTGGGCCGTCGCCTTCAAGTTTCCTCCCACTACGGCGCAAACCAAGCTTCTCAGCATCAATATCAACGTGGGAAGGACAGGCGTTCTCAATCCCTGGGCGTTGCTGGAGCCCGTGGAAGTGGGAGGAGTGACTGTAGAACGGGCCACCCTTCACAACGAGGAAGACATCAAGCGCAAGGACCTGCGGGAGGGGGATATCGTCGTCCTGCAACGGGCCGGCGATGTAATTCCCCAGATCGTCGCGCCGCTGACCGATCTCCGCACCGGCCTGGAAAAGCCCTTCCACATGCCCGACAAATGTCCCTCATGCGGAACGGCGGTTGTGCGAGTGCCGAGAGAAGTCGCCGTGAGGTGCCCCAACCCTGATTGCCCCGCCAAGAGGTCCGAATCGATCAAGCATTTCGTCAGCAAGTCGGCCATGGATATCGACGGCGTGGGGGAGAAGTTGGTGGACCGGCTGCTGGAACTGGGGCTCATCAAGGACGCCGCCGGTCTCTATCTGGTAAAGCCGGGGCAGTTGGCCAACCTCGAACGCCTTGGGGAAAAGTCGGCCGCGAATATCGTCGGTGCTATCGAGGCCTCCAAGACCAGACCGCCCGACCGGGTGCTTTTCGCGCTTGGGATTCCTCATGTTGGGGCCGAGAATGCAGAACTCCTTATCGAGCGCTTCGGGAGCGTAGCGGAGCTGAGCAGGGCGTCCGCCGAAGAGATAGCGGAGACGCCGGGCATTGGTCCGGTCATAGCGGCAAGCGTTCATGAATTCTTCCGCGATCCGAGAAACCAGGACCTGCTGAGCAGACTGGAGGAGGCGGGTCTAAAGATCTCTGAGGCGGCGGAGGCCCCCGCGAAGGGAGCGGAAGGCGGACCGCTCACCGGCAAGACCTTCGTGCTCACCGGCACCTTGCCCTCGCTCTCGCGGCAGGAGGCGACGGAAATGATCGAGGCGCGCGGCGGCCGGGTGACAGACTCTGTTAGCGCAAAGACGAACTACCTGGTTGTGGGGGAAAGTCCCGGCTCAAAGCTGGCGAAGGCCGAAAAGCTTGGGGTTCCAATCCTTGACGAAGAGGGGTTGCGCCACCTCGTTGCCGGATGAACGCCCGCGCCTTCGGTGGGTTGCGCCGCCCGCGGGGCCCGGGTGGGTTGCGCCGCCCGCCGGGTCTCAAGCCGGCTTGCGTATAGTCAGGCTGAATCTGCCTTCTTCGACCGATGCTTCAAACACTCTCTCCACTCGAGGGCGTCCGCCATGATCTCTTCCCACATGTGTGAGCACTAGGTCGATCTTCGCCAAACTGATGATGGCATTCTTGCTCATCGTGAGCCAGTCGGTCATCGTTGCCTGTGGGTCGGGCGTTTGCACAGTCGCCAAACCTGCCATTCCCCCGGCGAGGGCGTCGAAGAAGTTGGGGCCGTCCCGCCGCGACAACTCCCCAACGACGAGCCAATTCGGCTTCATGTCGATGGCCCTCCGCAGGGCGGCCGCGCGACTGGGGGTCGCCTGTTTGGCTTTCAGTTGGACCGTGAATGACCTTCCTCTCACTGCAGGTAGGCCGTCTTCAGTCTCGTCGATCACGACGACCCGCTGGTCGCGAGGAAGAAGATCGATCAAGGCGTTGAGCAGTGTGGATTTACCCACGTTGGCCTCGCCGCTGATTATCAGAGTCCTTTTCAGTCCCAAGCAGGCGTTGAAGAAGCGTGCGTGCCATGGGGTCATGGTATTCGACTCCACCAGGCTGCGCAGAGGAACGTTGAGAACCCGACGCTCCGGCTGGTCGGCGGCCGCATACATCACCGACTTACTGGCCTCCAGGGCAGGCGACCGATTGAGTTGGAAGGCATCGTAGGTGTGAACCAGGTTCTGCGCGAGCTGCGACACCAGGAGCAAATGGAGGCGCTCTTCTTCCTGCGGGCTCAGTTCCGCGATGAGCTCATCGGCCAGTCTTTTTAGGCCGTGTTCATATGCGGATAGAATTCGCTCGAACTCCGGCACTGTTCCCTCCAGGATGCAAAGGATGGTGAGATTCTACTCGCACAAGGTCCCTTGACGCTACGCTTCGATGCAGGCAACCTGTGGCCCATGGATTTTGAGGCCGTCATGGAGGCTGTGAGGGAAGCAGCCAAGAATAAGAATAATGAGCTTACTTGCCAGGAGGCCAGGAAACTGGCCGACGATTTGGACGTCGAGTACAGCGTAGTGGGCCGGGCGGCAAACAAGGTTGGGGTGGGACTGAAGCATTGCCAGTGGGCCCCCTTCTGTATCTGCGATCCCGGCCTGAATCGTAAGAAGAAGGACGAGCAGTCCCCGCAAAGGTCGACAGAGGGTTTGTAGTCAATGTATGATGACAAGTGCTACTTGGGAAGAGTCATAGGATCTGGGTGTGTACTGCAAGGTTGTCGCCAGGCCTGCGACGGGGCAGGAGTCAGGGTGCGGATTTGGTGCGGATTTCAGTGAATCGGCCTGAGTCTAACCGCTAGCTCCTCGGTCGGGCTCTTCCCCCCGCAAGCTCAAAGGAGGGAAGAGATGATAGGCAGGAAATCGCGCGTTGCTCCGACGGGCAATCAGAGCGCATGGCTGTGGGCTCTGGCGTTGATGCTGGTAGTGGCGCTGGCACTCGGTGTTGTAGCGGTAGGATGTGGTGGCGGTGAGGAGACGACAAGTACCGCGGTCTCAGCGACTACCCTTGCTCCGTCTACTACGGCAGCTCCCACAAGCACGTCCGAGGCAAGCACATCTACTTCTGTCGCGGAGAAGTCTGACCTGATCCTTGCGTCGACGACCTCCACTCAGGATTCTGGGCTGTTCGATGTGCTTATCCCCGCCTTTAACAAGGTGTATCCGCAATACACCGTGAAGGTCGTGGCGGTTGGCAGTGGTGAGGCCTTGAAGTTGGGTGAGACCGGCGATGCAGACGTGCTCTTGGTGCACTCTCCGGCTGCCGAGCAGACATTCATGGACGATGGCTTCGGGGTCGACCGTAAGGCCGTCATGTACAACGACTTCATTATTGTCGGCCCGCCCAGCGATCCGGCCAAGATCAAGGGCATGACGGACGCGGCCGCTGCCTTGACCGCAATCGCCAATGCGAAAGCCTTGTACTACAACCGAGGCGACAAATCGGGGACCGACGCCAAAGAGAAGACCCTTTGGAAAGCGGCGAACATCACCCCTTCTGGTGACTGGTACCAGGTCACCGGCCAGGGTATGGGTGAGACGCTGACCATCGCCGACCAGAAGGGCGGCTACACCTTGGCCGATCGGGGGACCTTCCTCAGCAAGAAGGGTTCCCTGCAGCTCGAGATTCTGGTTGAGGGAGACAAGGCTCTCTTCAACCAGTACCACGTGATCACCTGCAAGAATGCGAAGAACGTCCAGGGCGGCAATGACTTCATGAACTGGATCGTCTCTGCGGACGCCCAGCAGAATATCATCGCGCCATTCGGCAAGGACAAATACGGGCAGGGTCTCTTCATACCCAACGCTGGTCAGGTCGAGTGAAGCCGTCGCTCAGCCAGGATTGATAGGACGGGAATTCGGGGCGCCTCGCCGCCAGGCGAGGCGCCCCGGCGAACTGGCCGTCAAATCCCTGCCTGAGACGACCCGTATCCCTGTGGGATAATCCTGCCGTGGGCCTTCTCTGGGACTCGATAAAGCAGGCGGTACTTCGCCTTGCCAGCGGCGACCCGTTCGTCCTGCAGGTGATGTGGATGTCACTTCGGGTTGCGGGGACGGCCACAATATTCGGCATGATCGTCGGCATCCCCGTGGGGGCTTGGCTTGCGATTCGGAAGTTCTGGGGATGGGGGGCCGCGGCGACCGTTCTCAACCTGGGCCTTATGCTCCCGCCTGTCGTCGTAGGTCTCTTCGTATTCATGATGCTTTCCCGACAGGGTCCCTTCGGGTCGTTCGGCCTGCTATACACTCCCACCGCGATGATCTTTGCCGAGTTCTGGATCTCGGCGCCCGTGATCGCCGCCATCACGATGGGCGGCGTCGGCTCGGTTCCCAAGGAAGTCCGGTTGCAGGCAATGGGACTGGGAGCTTCTCGTCGGCAGACGACGTGGCTTGTGATACGCGAGGCCCGGGTCACGATCATTTCGGCGATCGTTGCCGGTTTTGGCGCCGCGATCAGTGAAGTGGGAGCCGTGAACATGGTCGGCGGCAACCTCTCGGTGAACGGTCACAACATGACCGGCACGATGACTACGGCCACCATGGCATTTGTCCGACAAGGCAATTACGCGCTGGCCATGGCCTTCGGTATCGTTCTGCTGGTCCTGGCCTTCATTATCACGTTCATCCTAACGAGAACCCAGCAAGGTATCCGCCGCCGCTGGCTTCAGTCGTGAGCGCAACGGAGCACATGACCGCCGTAAGCGAAGATGCGGCTCTCGCCACCGGCGGCCGCTTGGCCATAGAGGTCGATGGCCTAGTCAAGAAATACGGTAAGAGGACGGTTGTCTCTGTCGACTCTGTTGCCATCCAAGAGGGCGAGGTGCTTGCTCTCCTCGGCCCAAATGGCGCGGGGAAGACAACGCTCTTCCGGCTTCTTGCGCTGCTTGAGCGACCGGATGCCGGCGTCATCCGACATTTCGGCCGGGTGGTGGACATTCACGATCTCGCCGCTCGGCGCCGGACTGCGGCCGTGTTTCAGCGTCCCCTTCTGTTTCAGGGTTCCGTGACGGAAAACGTGGCCTACGGGCTCAAATTCCGGCACCTGAATCGCAGTACCATCCGAGGTAAGGTGGAGTCAACACTGGATCTCATGGGTATTGCCCACCTAGCCGACGCCGACATGCGTACCCTGTCCGGCGGCGAAATGCAGCGGGTGGCGCTGGCCCGCGCTTTGGTGCTGGAACCTGAAATACTTTTTCTCGACGAGCCCACGAGCAATCTCGACGTGCATGTACGGCGCCGCTTCCGCGAGGACCTGCGCAGGATCGTGGAGCACCTAGCTGCGACGGTCATAATCATCACCCACGAGCACAACGAGGCACTGGCCCTCGCCCAGCGGGTGGCCGTAATCCACGAAGGCCATCTCGTTCAGACCGGCACCCCGGAGGAGGTGTTCAGCCATCCCCAGAACGCGTTTGTGGCGGACTTCACCGGCGCGGAGACCATTTGGCACGGGAATGTGGTTGCCTGCCGTGAAGGACTATGCACGTTTCGGACTGATGCCGGCCTCACGGTCGAGGGAATAACGAACGCGGCACTAGGGGAGAGGGTTTCAATTGCGATACGCCCTGAAGATGTTGCGCTGCACGTGGGCGGTGCGCCTGCACGAGCGACAACGTCGAGCGTGCGCAATACTTGGTGCGGCATTGTGGACACCATGATCCCGGCAGGCCCTCTTATTCGGGTGGCGGTGAGGCTGGACTGCGAACCGGGGGTTACTCCCGTCTTCGGCGGAGAAGGTGAGGTAATCTCTCTTATAACCCGGGCATCGGCGGATGAACTCGAAGTGGCGGCGGGCACAAGAGTCCGGGCCAGTGTCAAAGCGACCGCACTTCATGTCTTGGAGGAGATGTGACTACTAAGTCCCTGCACCCCTACCGATCTGACGTGAGCTTGGCTCTTCTGGCAG